>OMKD01000109.1 GCA_900299495.1 Sphingobacteriales bacterium | reverse complement strand
GCCACCGGTTCTTCTATTTAATCTCCTCTTCGTTATTTACTTCTTTTCTTATTCTATTCTACCTGCAGCTTGACTGCTTCTAATCTTACTTTAGGGGGCAGTTTTGAACGCTTCTCTATTCATTATATATGTATGACAAAGGTTTAGTTATGCGCAGCGTCCCGATGTGCATTGCGCACAGGTGCTGTTTACAATAGTTTTTATTTTAATCGTTCCTTCCATAACGCTATCAATTTCCTTTCTCGGAAAAGTATTTTTCTGTTACCATAAACCCCCTTGAATATTCAAGTATAAATTGCTCTGATTCATTTAGTTATACTTTTTTAAAGTTTTTTTGTCATCCATGCAACGGAGGAGGATTTGAATTGTATAGTTTTTATAAAAAAAATAAAGATGAAAAAAATTTTATTTACGTTCTTATCCCTAGGTTTGCCTTTTGCTGTCTCATCGCAATCTAGTACTGTAGCAGATATCATCATAGAAAGCGAAAATCACACCTTGTTAGAAGCAGCAGTTGTAGAAGCAGGATTAGTCGGAGCTTTAAGCGATTTAACAGGAACATTTACAGTATTTGCACCTACAGATAATGCATTTATAGCATTAGCTACTTTAATGAATATTGAAGTTGAAGATTTACTTGAACTGCCTAATCTAGCAGATATTCTTCTATACCATGTTCTTCCAGAAGTTTATTTAGAAGAAGTCCTTCTTCCATATTCAATTAATTCTATGCTCGGCACTTTGGTCCCTTCAGAACCGATGTACTTACAATCAGATGGTACAACAATCACAGCAAATGGTGCATCCGCAGTGATTGAATCAGACCTTATTGCAAATAACGGTGTGGTACATGTTGTTGATAGGGTTATTTTTGCTCCTGGTACAGCTCCTGTATATGTTTCAAGTGTTCTAGATGTAATCGTTAAATCTGATAATCACAATATTTTGGAAGCTGCAGTGATTGCCGCTGAACTTGATGATGATCTGCTTAGTCATGGTATCACTGTTTTTGCTCCAACTGACGAAGCTTTTGACGCATTAGGCTCTGTGGTAACTGATTTACTATCAGATCCAACTGGTGCGCTTACAGACATTTTACTTTATCACGTTGCTGGTGAAAAGGTATTGTCCAATAACCTAACAGCAGGATTAGTAGAAACATTGAATGGCACAAATCTGAATGTGAGTTTTGATGGAGGAAACCTATTTATCAATGATGCACAAGTAGTCATAGCTGATATTGTAGCGCCCAATGGAGTAGTGCATGTTATTGATGCAGTATTATTACAAACTCCAACTAGCACCTCAGATTCAAGGGATCTAGGTATTAAAATTTATCCAAATCCTGCAACTGATTTCATTCAGCTGGATGGAAATTTAGATCAAGTAGAATCAATCCAAATCGCAAATACACAAGGTCAAATTGTAAAACAAATCAATCGACTTAACGGTAATACCATTAATATTGGTGCCTTACAAACTGGTATGTACATTATCAGTATTCAACAAAAGGACAAAATTGGAACTTTGAGAATATTTAAAGATTAGTATCAGAGGGCTTCGGCCCTCTTCTTTTTTTTGTTTACCCAATGATTAAATAGATATAACAAAATACGAAGTCAAAAATCAACTCATTTGGAAAGTTGATCTGACAACTCTTCTAAAGAATTCCTCTCAATTCCAAATTCCGCTTTAATTTTCTAATGCGTTACAACGTTTAGTATATGAAGCGTAGGCGGCTATGATTTCATATACATTGTTATGCGTTCGTTTTAATATTTTCTTTTAAATGTTTTTCCATTAAATACATAAACTGCGCCTGGTGATTCACCTGCAAAAAGCAATTCATTATTTTTAGCCTTATAAATCGTCCAAATATTATCACTCATTACACCATCATCTTTTGAGAAATTCAGAAACTTGTTCGTTTTTGGGTTGTACATCCAAATTCCAGAATAGACTGTTCCAAACCACATATTGCCTTCAGAATCTTCTGCAATAGAAAAGGCTCTGTGAAGCGTATTGCCATCAGTATCCCCCTCGTCTAAAAGATGTTTCTTAGTGAAATTTTCTATCTTCCCGTCATTATATGTAAAAACTCCTGCTCCATTATCAGCCATCCATAGAATACCTTTACTATCTATAAAAATCCCACGTATGCCCATTTGGCGTTCATCGTCTTGTCTGCCCATTTCCTCGCGACCTATGGAAAGAAATTTGTTGTTTTTGAACCCATAGACTTTATTCATAGTTCCAAACCACAGGGTACTATCTTTACCCAGAATAGCCTTTGTTGAAGGCAAGTGTAAAAACTTATTATAATTGCTACTGTCTATAGGAAGAGGATGAAAGTTAGTGGTGTTTTGGTTTATTTCATAAAGCCCTGGTAAAACAAAAGCAGTGTCTGAAGGGTTTAATCCTCTTTGGATCCAAAGACCGTCTGAACCTGTGATACTATCTAATCTTTCTTCTGAAAAACGTTCACCATCACATTTGAATGCTTGAAAACCATTTTCAATCCAAATAGAACCATTTTTATCTTCCTGAATATTACCAGAAATGTTTAATCCGTCATTTTCGGAAAAATAATACATTTCCTTTCCATCAAACTTTGCTATATAATCTGGACTTGAAAACCAAAGATTTCCATTTTCGTCCTCTAAAATATCACGAATTCCACGAGACTCCTTCAACCATTGGGTTGAGTCAATTTTTGCTTTAGTTTTCTCCTTGACTGAATCAGGGTTATCAGTTTTATTGTCCGAGTTTTCACACGAAAAGTTGATAACTAACGTAAGGAGTAGAAAGTGAAACCAAAATATTTTTCTCGTATTCTTCATTATTAGTTTCTGCAATGACGCACAACGGTTACTTTATGGGGCTTGTCCCGTTGGGGATGACCTATACAGATTGTTGTACAACGTTTTTTAAATTATTTTTTTCT
>OMKD01000108.1 GCA_900299495.1 Sphingobacteriales bacterium | reverse complement strand
TTAGAAGTCTTAAGCCCAGTTCAGCTGTTGGTTGTAGTACCCAGACTTCTGTTGTACCATTACTTCTTACAGAGCCATTGAGATTAAATGTTTCCCAATCCAATATATTTCGCCATAGGTCGGTTCGAAGCCCCAGATAGAATAGTTCATTTTTAAATGGAAGAGTTCGTCTGTATCCAAATCCACCTCCAAAACCTGAACCTATTTCACTGTCTTGAACTCCAAAGTCTTTGTGGTCTATGATGTTCGCCGCTAATCGAATAACGACTTCCCCTTGATTTCCTAATTGTTGGGAGAAACTAATTCCAGGAATGATCCCAGTTGGATATGCTTGAAATTCGATGCCCAGTGTTTTTTGAGCCTGAATTATGTTGCAGCAAAGAAACAGAGTGATCGTATAAAAGAGTGTTTTCATTTTCTATTTTTTGCGCATAAATATCCTCTATTTTTTTATTTAATCATGGGAATGCAGCAGCTAATATTATTTTAGTATTAAATAATGAGTAGGCACATAAACTTGTGCTGAATCTTTCATTTATTTGAAGACTCAAATTTCACGAATCTTTAAGGTATGATCAAATTACCATTTGAAGTTGCAACAAAGGACATAGAGATTGAACTCGATCTTAATGAGAAGGAATTAAGACGAATCCCAAAGGAAGATTTTGTTGTCGTTCTCAATGATATAAGTCCATTGTTAAGGGATGATATCAAGGCTAAATTTTCTGAAATACTTTTCAGAAGTTTAGATATAGAAGAGGAAACTATTCTTGAAAAACTGAACTTTTATTTTTTGCCAGAGATGACCAACAGGTATTATGATCTGCGAAATGGAAAACAATTCAAGGCAATAAATAAAAAAATCCTTTCTCTGAATAAGCCAATCTTGCCGGTTCGAATCTGTTTGGAAGATGCAGGTTTTAGTATACCACTTCGATTGAAAAAATTAGTTTCTGATGAGCCTGTGCGATTGATCTTAAGAATAGGAAAAGCGATAGACACGGATAAACAACACTCGTACTCTTCCGTTTCCAGGTTTTCAAGATACTTACAGTCTAAGGTCTTAGCGCTTGGAGTTCATACCGAGCAAAAATCCCTATTCCCCAGGGCATTTATTCGTAATATAGCTGAAGAAAGCATAGCTGAACCTATAGATCCTCAGCTGGTTATTCGTGAAATTGAAAATTTGACTTTTGAGAACCTTATTGCATCACAGGGTGAATTTGATGTTATAGTAGCCGCCTCCGATCAAATTCCTAATACGCTTTTAGAAATAGGAAGACTAAGGGAGATAGCTTTCCGAGCAGTATCTGAGGGTACGGGTAAAGCTCGAGATTTGGACGAATTCGATGTTCATTATTATCAACTTATTATTTGGGATAGGGAGGCAAAACGCATAGTAGGAGGATATCGAATGGCACCTGGAGATCGTATACTTAATCGATTTGGTAAGACTGGCTTCTATATAAATTCTCTGTTTAAGATCAGGAATGAGTTCTTGCCTATCATGAAGGAATCGGTGGAGTTGGGCAGATCCTACATTGCTACGGATTATCAGAGGAAAAGACTGCCTTTGTTCTTGCTATGGAAAGGTATTTTATTCTATTTAATTAAAAATCCTCAATACAGATATTTGTACGGTCCAATGAGTATTAGCAAGGATTATAGTAACCTTTCTAAAAGCTTGATTGTCGCATTTATCCGCCGATACTTCTTTAATGAAGAATTAGCTTCTTATCTTCAGCCTCGCAAACCATTCAAAGCAAAGGTTCAGAAAGTAGATCTTGAACTTCTGATGGATGGTATGGGTAATGAGATTAAGTTTCTGGATAATATCATTGAAGAACTCGAACCTAAGCATTTTAAGGTTCCTGTTTTACTTAGGCAGTATGTAAAACTAAATGCCAAGTTTATCAGTTTCAATGTGGATCCAGCGTTCTCAAATGTGCTCGATGGATTTATAATTTTAGATCTGAATGATGTTCCATTGAGTATGATTGAGGCATTGAAAAAAGAAGTATAGTACGATGAATAAGCTTAGAGCAGGATATAGATTTACGTTTTTTATGATTTCGGCATCATTTACCATATTGAAGATTATGCTGAACCTAAAGCTCTCTTCTAAAAAGGGACAGGATTATATCCTTAATGAACGTAGAAAGTGGGTACGTAAGATGATACCCAGAGTAGGGGTAAAGCTTGATATGAAAGGTAGTCTGCCGGATTTGGATGGACCAGCTATCTTTGTTCAGAATCATAAGTCTTATTTTGACCCAGTTACTGCCTTGAAATTAGTCAAAGCAATGCCTGTTTCAAAAGCAGAGGTTAGCACCTGGCCGCTTATTGGTTTTATGGCTGATTATACGGGTGTTTTATTTGTAAAACGAGAAGACAAGCAAAGCCGAGCGGATACCTTAAAAGGGATGGAAGAGGAACTGGCTAAGGGAAATAATATTCTTATATATCCAGAGGGAACAACCACTGATGAAGCCAAAACACTTCAGTTTAAACTGGGATCTTTCCGATTAGCTTCTCGCTTGAATATTCCAATTGTTCCTATGTCTATTGAGTTTTCAAAAGATGAAGATGCTTGGGTCGGTACTACACTATTCTTACCTCATTTCTTTAAAACCTTTGGTAAAAAGGAAATTTATGTGAAATCTTCTATCGGACCTGCTATTCAAGGTGGAACACCTGAAGAACTTTTAGAGAAAGCCCAAACTTGGATTGATGCGGATATCCTAAAGCTACGTGCTGAATTTGAAGCAGAGGGTATATCCAGGAATTAAATCTGTAAAAAGGTCAATACGGCTAGTCCGATAAAAATAATTCCTATGACCTTATTGATGTAGCGATCTACTAAACTGAATCGTTGCATCAGTTTTTTCCCCAGAACAGCGTAAAGCCACAATAAGAGAAAAGTACCACTACCAACGCCAAGCGCAAAGACCAACTGCATAGGATATTCAAAGCTTAAAATGGCTTGCTTTTTTAAGTATGTAAAGTAAAATATCCAATAAGGGAAAACCATAAAATTCAAGGCACTGACTGATATTCCACTTATGATCAATCGCCCTTTCTTAAGCTCTTTTGTATTCTCTTTCGCAGCTTTTGTTTTATTGAAAAAGAGGTAGTAAATACCAAGCACCAAGAAAAGTGTAAAACTGAACCATTCAAAGGCATTCGAGAGGGAGCTACCTTTGATCAGTAATCCTGCAAAGCTAATACTAATAAAAGCCTGTAGCAGTTCAATAATAGAAGCACCTAAAGCAAACCAAAGTGCTGCCCGAATGCCTTTTTCTATACTTATCTTACTCGTTGTAATATTTATCAAGCCAAAAGGGAGCGATCCAATAAAACTCAATATCAAGCCTGCAAATAAGTGACTAATGATTATCCACAAAAGCATATTGTTCAGTTTTACGATTCGGTATTTTGCTCAGGGTGGTTTTTTGAATGTAGTTTTTATAAATCCTGTAGAGTTCGCCTAAAGTTGAGGTTCTTATTCCTCGTTGCTTCTGGAGTTTATGGATAATTGCGATTTGGTGGATGTGGTCTCTGTAATCCTTGATTTTTTGCGCAATAGGAATCTCTGGATCATAGATATGTGCAGGTTCTGCTCCTACACCGTTGAATTCAATAATTCGGATGTTTTTTCCTGCATTTAGCTCTTCAAGATTATTGTATTTCAAATCAAATCGACCATAACAAACACCTTCCATTTGCTGCCCGCTTTTATTGAATTGTTCCAGCATCATAGGATTGATTAAATGGGAACCATCTAAGAAAGTAGTGCCCTTGCAATGATTACCTACCTTCTCAAGAATAATTCGTTCTCCATTTTTAGGTACTTGATCCAGAAGTGACATTTTTTCTTTTTTAAATCGATCGATTTGCTTTCGTGCTCGCTCATCATATTTCATTAATTCCAAAACCGAGGACTCTCCATCTCCGGTAATACTGAGGAATCGTTTTATACACACAGAACTTATATGGCCTTCCTTTTCACCAGGTAGGTGATAATACATGATAGCTAATTCTCTTGGAAGATCTACAAATTCCTGGATGATTAGATCGAGTTTATAGCGCTTTAGGTAATTGATTAGTTCTCCTTCGTTTTTAAGGATTCGAACCAGGAAACCTCGTTCTCCGATGTTCGGTTTTGCTACAATAGGAAATTTTGGAAAAGTACCCAAGATTTTATCCATACAAGTTTCAACAGTCCATTCCTCTTTAATTAAAAGGGTCCTCGGTTTGTAAGCTTCGGGAATCTTATTTAGGATATCAATTTTCGACTCTCCGAACAGACCGGATGTCTCAATGCTAGGATTGACATTGGTAAAAAATAGAGGGTTTTTGTATTTAAAACTTAGTTTGAGAAACGTCCAGGCCACTGGATATAAGGCTTTCCAGATGGGCAAGAATTCCCATTCCTTTTGCTTGCTGTTCATTTTTTAATCTTCCTTAAGAATACTTAGTTCGTCTCCCAGCTCTACAGCTCCTCCTTCGATTACTTTACAGGTAATACCTCCATGGCCAACTAGAGCGTGATACCCACCAGGGCCAAAGTTTTCTTCCATGCGGTTACATGGAACGCAATCCCCTGTTGCTAATAAGATAGAAGAACCGATTTGGAATTTATGGCCGATAAGTGCTTTTAAGTTAAAGCCGGAAACTACTATATTTCTTCTGGTGAGTTTAGGATCGATGGACTCTTTATTCAGTATGCGAGCAATGATGTCAAGGTGCTCTTGCTGGATGATAGTAACCATTCGATTACCTTCTTTTCCATAATGGTCGCCTTCAATACCGGAGGATTTGAGGATGTTAACCTTGTTTGCGGTGAGCACTTCGCCTTTATGTTCTTTGCGGTAAGAGATGAATTCTACCTTTCCCTTTTGAGGTGCATTCAATACGAATTGATCCAATTTGTTTCCCATGATCGATAAATTTGAAGGGTTTAAACAAATATATGGATTAAAGAGAAAGGTAGTTCTTTATTTAGGAATAAACTTCAGGGAAATGGAATTGACACAATGTCTAGTGTTTTTAGATGTAAAATGTTCACCAATAAAGACATGTCCCAAATGCCCTTTACAATTTGAGCAAATGATTTCTGTTCTTCTTCCATCAGCATCCGGAACTCGTTCAACAGCACCCTCTATCTCATCATCAAAACTTGGCCAGCCACAACCTGAAGAGAATTTATCTTCAGATCGGTAAAGCTCCGCTTCACATTGGCGGCAGATATAAGTACCTGCAACTTTATGATTATTATATTCTCCAGTAAATGGCATCTCCGTGCCCTTATGTAGAATCACTCTGGCCTCCTCTGGACTAAGTGAATTAAACTCTTTTTTCATCAGTTGGACGTTTTTAAGTATGGTTCGAATCGCTTTCTGAATTTGGCAAGTTTAGGGTTTATAATCACTCGGCAATAACCATAGTTCTCATTATTGGAATAGAAATCCTGGTGATATTTTTCCGCATCATAAAACTTGATCAAGGGAGCGATTTCTGTTACGATAGGATCATCCCAAAGTGAACTTGCGTAAATCTTCTTCACGCTAATTGCAATATCTTTTTGTTTTTTATCGTGATAAAAAATCACTGAACGATATTGAGGTCCTCTATCATTTCCCTGACGATTCAGTGTTGTTGGATCATGTGTTGTGAAAAACACTTCACATAGTAGTCTGAAATCAATAACATCAGCATCATAGGTTACCTGAACAACCTCTGCGTGTCTGGTTCGACCAGTACAAACTTCTTCGTAAGAATAGTATTTGTTATCACCTGAATAACCGGAAACGACATTAATTACACCATCGAGTTCTTCGAAAACCGCTTCTACACACCAAAAACATCCACCACCAAAGGTTGCCTGCTCCAAATTCTGAGCTTGGATTAGGTTTGAAATCATTAAAAAGCATACAAATATTGGATACCGCATATTTTTCTTTTTTTATTAAATAACAAAACTAGGGTCTTGGTTCAATAGACGTAAAAAAAAGGTAACACCTTACGGTATTACCCTTCCTAGTTTAAAATCCAATCGCGCTTACTGGCATGTTTGGATCGTAGTCTCCCTCTATGACGGGAGTCTGCCGCTTGCCAGTATATTCTTTTACGTTTCTGTATACGAAATCAAACAATTCACTAATGGTGATAATATTGTCTTTGATCCCTGAATCCGCATCTCCCTCCAGTCCTTTAATTAGGTAGTGGCTAAATACTCCTTGTCTTAATCCCTGAGATTCTAAAGAAGTTTCCTGTGATTTTGAAGACATGATTAATGCCGTTCCTTCTTTGGCCTCGGCCAGGCTTTCATAGTACGATTCAAGGATAGAGTTTGAACTTCCACTCTTCATGGCTAATAAAGAACCTGAGTGACAGGCATCTGCTATACAGATTTTATATTTTGCTTCACTTTCATTGAGGATGGATTTGATGGTTTCATGATCCAATCGATTATTGTATCCATCGAAGTCTATAGGTAAAAATGCACCATTCAGACCGTGTCCTGAGAAGTATAACAGGATAAGATCGTCTGGTCCCGCTTTGGCAAAGGTGTTGCGCATGGCATCCATAATATTTAAGCGTGTTGCAGCCTCATCGATTAGAATACTGATCTGGTCGCTATCCAAAGCACCGCCTTTTGGAGACCTAAGGAAGGCATAGATTCTGTAAGCATCATCATCAGTATATTTCAAAGTAGGCATATGGTCATAAGATGAAACTCCTACAACAACGGCATAGACTTTAGGTCTTTTGAATTTAGAGCTTGCAATGGAGCTGGACTCATGTTGTTGTTCTGTAGCTTCGAATTCACCATTGAACCAGTTTCCTTTGATTATGGCACCATCATATTTTTCAAGTGTACCATGACCATTATACTTGCCATTTTTCCAATTACCGGTGTAAGTGTTTCCATTCTCCATGACCTTTTTCCCATATCCATTGACACAATCTCCACTTACGCAGCCAGAGGTATTTGATAGTGCATCATTTGCAACAAATGATCCTTCATCCCAACGACCGCTTTGTTTAAGACCTGAGGCATTAAGCAAAACTCCTGTTCCATGATACAGACCATCCTTCACAGCTCCGGTATAGGTGCTTTCGTCCTCATTATAAAACACACCTTCTCCATTTGGTTTTCCATTTTGGAATTGGCCTTCGAATCGAACTCCGTTTGCATAGGCGAAAATTCCAGTTCCGTTTGCACAATCTCCGGAGATACAGCCACTCTGTATATTGGCTTCCAGTTCGTTCTTTGATTCCTCTGGGAAAAGCTCTACGATTATTTCTCCATTTTCATCTAATGGTTGACCTTTTTTCCAGTTCCCGGTCCATTTTTTACCTTCTGGGCTGATTTTAGTTCCTCTTCCATCAGGATAGCGATTCGTCCAGTGTCCTTGATATTTACTTCCATTGGGGTAATAACAAGCACCAATCCCGTGAATTTGTCCATCCATAAATTCACCGATATATGCTGCACCTGACGGGAAGATGTATATACCTTTTCCATTATCACAATCACCACTAATACAACCCGTCTGCTGTGGATTCTTTGATGGATTTTTTAGGCGCTCTTCAAGCGTCATTTTTTTCTCTTCCTCGATTAAAACTTCCACTAATTCCTCTTGAACACTTTCTTTCTCATCGGATACTAAAACGGCTTCAGCTTCTTCCTTTATTTGAGGTGGTGTTGAAGGTTTTCCTTTAGACCACCAGCCTTCTGTTTTTGATCCATCAGGATATATTTTTATCCCCTTTCCTTCAGGATAATTATCCACCCAATTTCCTTGGTATTTTGAGCCATCGGTATAATAGAATGAGCCAATACCATTCGCTTTTCCATCTTTGAACTGACCGATATATTTACCGCCAGAAGGAAATACCATGATACCCGTTCCGTTTTTGCAATTCCCTGTTTGACAAGTTGCAGATTGTGCCATAAGATTATTCGAAACGAATAAAGAAAGGACAATGATTGAAAGTGATTTGATTACTGTGGTGACCAGACGCATTGGTTTAGAATTAAGATTAGTATATAGTACTTATTGATTATAGGTTTTCAACATTGATTTTGTTGAAGATAATGATCTTATAACGAAAAATAATTGTGAACTTATATGTGAAATAAAAAAAAGACAGCCGAAGCTGTCTAGTTTTATTTTATCATGCTGAGTGGCATTTTTCCATCAATCTTACCAAAGATGATTGGTGTTTGTTTACCATCCGTAAACTTATAAACATTTGTTTTGGTGTATTTGAACAACTCCGCAATGTTGATTAGGTCATCCCCATTATCGTTGGCTTTTCCTTTCAATCCCTTTATAAGAAAATGACTGAACACTCCGGAACGCAACCCATCATGTTCATAAGATAGTTCTCTTGATTTGGAGGACAGAATGAATGCATATCCCTCATCTGTATCGTAGAGTTTTTGGTAAAAGCTTGGAGAAAGATCTTCCAATGGAGAGCTAACGCCTTTTTCTGTTAGATATCCGAGCCCTCCTGCATGGCAGGCATCTGCAATGACTACTTTTTGCTTTGCCTTGGATTTGTTGAAAATAGTACTCAATTCTTCATGATAAACGACTGTGTTGTCATTTTGAGAATCGTAAGGAATAAACCCATTTCTCAATCCGTGGCCAGAGTAGTAAAAGATGACCAGATCATTGTCATCGGCTTTAGAAAAAATCTCCTCGGATGCCTTTAGTATGTTTTCCTTTGTAGCTTCCTTGTCTACAAGTTTTCGGATTTGTGTTTGTGGAAGCGCTCCTCCCTCTGGGCTTCTAAGGTGAAAATATAATCTATTAGCATCATCATCTGAAAAGGCAAGATCTCTTGAGGTCATTGGGTAATCAGAAATCCCTATGATGACCGCATAGATACTAACATCTTCCTTTTTTGCTGGAGCATTAGCGTCCTGAGGTCTGATGTCTTTATACAGTTCTTCTTTGATCATGCTCCCCCTAAAGTATTCTCCTGCAATTACACCACCACGGGCATAATTCATTTTTCCTTTACCATGAGGCATATCATTTTCAAATCCTCCAATGTAAACATCACCATTCTTATAATCGACTCGACCTAATCCTTTAGGTCTTCCTTGAAAGAATTGTCCTTGATAAACATCGCCATTCTTGTAGTTGTAGGTACCATATCCAGACATACATACGATGCTATTGCAGTTTCGGTCTATTTCAGGATTGTTAAGGAAATCATATTCATCTTTTTTAAGTAAGGAACCCATTTCCCAGGTCCCACTTATTTCATGGCCATCAGCCCTTGTGATCAAGCCTTTTCCATGAATTTTTCCCTCGAAGAAACTACCTTCGAATTTTGCTCCGGAAGATTTGTAAATAATCCCTTGTCCGTGTTGACGATTATTTTTCCATTCCCCGGAATATAGGTCACCATTTGTAAAATGGAATTCACCGACTCCGTTGAATTGGCCATTTACGAAGTTTCCTTCATAAAAGCCATTGGATTTTTTAAGTGTACCGTAGCCATTGAAGTCTCCTGACTCCCAGTTTCCTTGGTACTGGTCTCCGTTTTGGTACAAAAGCGTTCCAAATCCATTGGGCTCTCCTTTGGAAAACGCT
>OMKD01000107.1 GCA_900299495.1 Sphingobacteriales bacterium | reverse complement strand
TGTTTTGCGCCTCAGGTAGGGCTCGAACCTACGACCTACGGATTAACAGTCCGCCGCTCTAACCAGCTGAGCTACTGAGGCAAAACCTCTGGTTAATTGCTTGTGAAAAAAATGCGCCTCAGGTAGGGCTCGAACCTACGACCTACGGATTAACAGTCCGCCGCTCTAACCAGCTGAGCTACTGAGGCCTTTCACTTTTTCAACAAAGCGATGCAAATTTATATTAATCGTTCATATTTTGCAAAAAAAAAATTACCTAAAATAAAAAAAGATAAAAGTATCAATTTGTTATTTTTGCAAATCTTTGTAAATCATTAAGTTGGTTTTTAATATAATAAAAAATAAATATGAGCTTATTAACTGTTGGAACAGTAGCTTTTGATTCTATTGAGACTCCTTTTGGTAAAGCAGACCGTATTGTAGGGGGTGCAGCGACGTTTATTGGATTGTCTGCATCGTATTTTGTTGACAAGGTGAACGTTGTATCTGTGGTAGGAGATGATTTTCCAAAAGAGGTACTTCAGGATATGGAGCAGCGTGGAATAAATTTGGAAGGACTTCAGGTAAAAGATGGAGAGAAATCATTCTTCTGGGCTGGTAAGTATCACAATAATATGAACTCCAGAGATACTCTGGATACGCAGTTGAATGTATTGGCGGATTTTGATCCTGTGCTTCCTGCAGCATATAAATCACCTGAATTCTTAATGTTGGGTAATCTTACCCCTGCGGTTCAAATGCGTGTATTGGAGCAATTGGAATCTAAGCCGAAGCTTACAGTAATGGATACCATGAATTTCTGGATGGATATCGCTTGGGATGAATTACTTGAAGTAATCAAGAAAGTGGATGTACTGATGATCAATGATGAAGAGGCAAGACAATTGTCTAAGGAATATTCATTGGTTTCTGCTGCGAAGAAGATCCTTACGATGGGACCTGAGTATTTAGTAATCAAGAAAGGAGAGCACGGTGCATTATTGTTCCACGGTGATCAGATATTTTCTGCGCCTGCACTTCCGTTAGAGATGGTGTATGATCCAACTGGTGCTGGTGATACTTTCGCAGGTGGATTTACAGGGTATCTTGCACAATGTGGAGATGTGGATTTTGAAAAAATGAAATCTGCTATTATCTACGGTTCTGCAATGGCTTCCTTTACTGTTGAGAAATTTGGAATTGAGCGTCTGGCTGAACTTACCAAAGAAGAAGTTGATGAACGTGTTAAGCAATTTGTCGATCTGGCAAGCTTCACTGTATAAATAAAAAAAAGCCCCGAAGTAATCGGGGCTTTTTTTATTCCTTATTTGCAAGCTGTCCGCAAGCTGCATCAATATCTCTACCTCGAGATTTTCTTACAGTAACCATGATGCCTTTCTTTCTTAAATAAGCTGCAAAAGCATCTACTTTTTTCGCATCTGACCTTGAGAATTCAGATCCGTCAATTGGGTTATATTCGATGATGTTGATTTTTACAGGGAAGTTGGCGCAAAGCTTAGCCAGCTTCTTTGCATCCTCTATACTATCGTTATAATTCTGGAATGAAATATATTCGTAGCTGATCTTATTTCCTGTATTCGTATGGAAATACTGAAGGCTATCCATTAGGATCTCTAGGTTGTTTTGCTCATTGATCGGCATGATCTCATCTCTTTTCTGATCATCCGCTGCGTGCAATGAAAGTGCCAGATTGAATCTTACCTGATCATCGGCCAGTTTTTTGATCATCTTGGCAATACCTGCTGTACTGACTGTTATTCTCCGTGGAGACATTCCCATTCCTTCTGGTGAGCTGATCTTTTCAACAGATTCCAGGACATTTTTATAGGCCAGTAAAGGTTCTCCCATTCCCATATAGACAATATTGGTCAGGGGATGACCATAATGCTCTTCAGCCTGTTTGTTTACTAGATGAACCTGGTCATAAATTTCAGAGGCATCCAGGTTACGAAGACGTTTCATACGACCTGTTGCACAGAACTTACAGGTTAATGAGCAACCTACTTGAGAAGATACACAGACTGTATACCTGTTATCTGCTGGCACAGGAATAAGCACAGATTCGATAAGGTGTCCATCATGCAGCTTGAATCGGGATTTGATCGTCCCATCTGTACTCTTCTGCATCTTGTCCAAAGTGATCGCATTGATTACAAAGTACTGTTGAAGTTTATCCCTCAACGATTTGGACAGGTTGGTCATTTCTTCAAAATCATGAGCCCCTTTTTCCCATAACCATTGATAGATTTGTTTGGCACGAAACTTCTTTTCGCCCATCTCCTCTAATGCTTTTATAAGGTCCTCCTTACTAAGCTTTCTTATATCCGTCTTTATGATTTCTTGTACCATGCTGCAAAGATAAGCACTTCATTTGAATTCATTTATAAAAATAAAAAGACCGACACTAATCAGTATCGGTCTTTTTATTATCGAATCATGTATTGAACACCCATGGAGAAGTTTAACTTATAACGGGTGATTAATTTCATCCTTGCCATTAAAATATCATTGACTGAATAGTCATCATTGCTTAAGTAAAAATGTTCTTCAGAACTGTTGAAGTTTAAATCTAAATTTCTTTCCGAAAATATATTAGGGCTTAGGATAATTGGTATTGAAAATCGACAATCGATATTCAGTAACAAATCTTGCGTTAATGGAATATTTCTACCTGCATTAAGAGAAAAACTCAAGAAGGATTTTTCCGACGGCTCTGTGAGTATGATAGGATATTGTACACCAGCTAAAAGCGCATTTCCTATCTCTTCCTGAATGTTTAAAATATTGTATTCTAAGCCAAATGATTTGTAGGAACCAATTGGTGCTTCTGAGAGTCTACTGAATTTTCTAAATTCAAGAAAAATAGATCTCAGGTGCACTCCTGAAGTCTTGACTGATTCAGTAGTAGGCACTAAATTCATATCGATTCTATATGGTGAAAAGAATCTGTCTCCGGTAAGTGTTTGTAATATAGGTATACGTTTTGTTCTTATACCTGCTCTTAAAGATATTCTGTTTTTATGCGCATAAGACAACGAAATTTCAGGGCTTATAATCCGAATAGAGGCAAATCTTAGATTATTAAATATTTCGAAGCTTTCACCATACAATAAATATATGTTATTACCTGCCAGATAAGCATTTGAATATCTATGGTAAATTCCATTAACCTGGACACCCAGTTTTTTACCAAAATAACCTTGTTGAGCTAGGCTTGGGGTCACAAGAAGAATTAACAAAATTGACGCTAATCCAAATTTGTGTATTGATCTTTTCATTTTAATTATTGCTAAAGGTTGATTGAAGATTAAATAACTCAGACTGGAGGAATATCTTTCTAGGCTTTTGATTTTTTTCAGTGAAGTATTCCTGGATAAATGTTTTATCGTCTAAAGAATAAACAATACAGCTGACACCCATATTAGATTTTTGGAAGAATTTATTTTCAATAGTCTTAGTAAAGAAAGGTGGAATGAGAATTAGCATTAAGTCAGTATATGTATCCAAATAGACGCGCGATATTTTTGAATTGGAAAGATTGATAATATTTAAAGTCGCAACAGTTTCCATATTATGGTCTTTCATGATATTATCTACGATATCCTGATTAGATAGATTGTTACGAATATATCTCCCATAAACATTTATTTCTGTAATGAATCTAAGGAGCTCTGCCTTTTGGTTGTAGAGTTCTACAGACCCTTCTTCGAATGAATTTAATACTACCGGTTCGAAAATTTTACAGTCTGACTTTATGTATTCATTTATCAGGTTAGCCTTTTCAGCTGTTTTAATCAATTGGACTTGTTTAGTCTTGGCCTTTACTTGATAGTAATTAGCACTGATCAAGCTTATTTTTCCATAATCCTCTTTGGGGTTTATGTAGGTCCCATCTATCAATTCAGGTTTAATTACTTCATCATTATTTTCATAATATAAATCACTTCCTCCATTTAAGTATTGACTGAATTCGGATAATTCAGTACTATCAATAGATGATTGATAGGCAAGTCTTAAATAGGATGATTGGTCTTTATTATTTGATTGCTCATTTTTTAAAGCCTCCTCTTTTAATCTCAATTGCTGTTTGGCTCTAATTCGCTCAGCTCTTGATAAATCCTTTTCATCAACCTTATCAAGTTTTTCTACTAAACTTTCAATTTCTTCCTTCTGAATTAAGTCGGCTACTGAAATACTAGTGTATTTTGCGATATCGGATTGGATATCATCCTGATATTGCTTTAGGTATTTATTCTTGGAAAATTTTGAACAAATGTGATTAGTTAGCTGAAGAGTAAGAAGATTAACTTCTTCTTTAGTTAGCTTATTTATGAAATAATTGAATTGAGAAAAATGCCCCTTAATTTTTCTGTCCTTGTTTTTGATCTTGGACCATTTATCTGCATTTTTGAACGCACTCAAAGAGTAAAATCCCCTTACCAAAGAAAAGTTCACAAAGTAATTATCAGGATAATCTCTTTTGCATAACAGACTATAATAGATTGCTCTTTTGATGTTGCCAAGGTTTAATTCGTGATTGATTAAATCAAATCGAGCAAGTGTCTTTATAGTCTCAAACTGTGATTGGTCCCTAAGTTGGAATTTACCTGTTTTGTTCTTTTCTTCAACTCTGTTCTCTAATTGTTTTATTTGATTATCAAGTCCAGGGTGGAATGTTCTTGATAAATTGGATCCTTTGGATAACTGTATTTCTTGATAGTTTTCCTCTAGATCAGCTTGATTGAAATTTATACCGGTGAATTCCATATCCTCAGCAGATATTAAACTATTCTCGATAGCATATTTCCCCGTTTGAAGTTTTTGAATAGCGGTGATAGCAGCTGTAGGGTCTAGGTTTAGCTCTATCAGTAAATCCATAGCTTTTTTGTTGGCACTTTTGTGTCTGCTCTCGTTCTTGTTCAAGAGACATTCTGAGATTATTTTGTCTGAATGTAAATCTTGATAGAATGATCTGATATATCCTGTATTAATCCCAAAATCATAATTATTTACAGGTACAGGGTCTTGTTCAGCCATTTTTTTTCCTTTTGCCATGAAAAAGATCAATTCGGCCTCAGATGATAATCT
>OMKD01000106.1 GCA_900299495.1 Sphingobacteriales bacterium | reverse complement strand
GCAGCGCTTCTTAAAGATGCTATTAAGCCAAACTTGGTACAAACAATTGAAGGAAATCCTGCAATTATCCATGGAGGACCGTTTGCAAACATTGCACAAGGTACGAACTCTGTGATCGCAACTAAACTGGGAATGTCTGTTTCGGATTATGTGGTTACAGAAGCAGGGTTTGGATTTGATCTTGGAGCAGAAAAATTCTTCGACATCAAATGCCAGGCTGCAGGTCTTAAACCTGATGCAGTAGTCGTGGTTGCCACAGTTCGTGCAATCAAATATCACGGAGGTGCAGATCTTAAGAGAATCACTGAACCAAACCCGGAAGCTGTTGCAATTGGACTTGCGAACCTTGAAAAGCACCTGGAAAACACGAGACATTTCAATGTAGAGCCTGTCGTAGCAATTAATCGATTTACGACAGATACGGATGAAGAGATGGATATCATTTACAAAAAATGTGAATCCATAGGCATCAAGGTTGTTCATTCTGAAGTATGGGCAAAAGGTGGTGAAGGTGCAATTGACCTTGCAAAGGCAGTAGTGGAAGCTGTTGAAAGCGGTAAGTCAGACTTTAAAGCACTTTATGACTGGGATTGGTCTATTGAGGAAAAGGTACATACCGTTGCTACTAAGATCTACGGAGCAGATGGCGTTGAGTTCACAGCAAAAGCAAAAAAAGCATTAAAGCGTATTGAAAAACTTGGTTTGAGTAAATTGCCCGTGTGTATTGCAAAAACTCAAAAATCACTTTCAGACGATGATAAACTTTTAGGACGACCTACAGGTTTTACTCTAACTGTACGTGATATTGAGATTGCTGCTGGAGCAGGATTTGTTGTTCCAATCACTGGAGCTATTATGCGTATGCCAGGATTACCGGCAACACCAGCTTCAGAAAAAATTGATATTGATAAGGACGGTAATATTACCGGATTATTCTAAGATAATTTTTTTGACAGACGAAAAAGGAAGGAACACAGCGTGTTTGCTTCCTTTTTTTTATCTTTCTATAAATAAAATTTAGAAGATGCTTAGAAGTGTATATGTGGCTGCAACAAGCCAGCATGTTGGAAAAACAACCTCTACTTTAGGATTAGTGGCAGCTCTATCCAATCAAGGTCATGAAGTCGGATATTGTAAACCTGTGGGACAACAGTTTCTAGACCTCGGACAATTGAAAGTTGATAAGGATGCACTTCTGTTTTCAAAAGTCATGAACTTTGAATTATCTTCTGAGTTACACTCACCGGTCATTCTGGGAAGAGGTGCAACAACTGCATTTCTGGATAATCCAGATACTTTTCACTTCGCAGATCGTATTCGATATGCAGCTTCGCATCTTCAAAAGGAAAATGAGATCGTAATTTATGAAGGCACAGGACATCCCGGGGTGGGTTCTGTAGTTGGCCTTTCCAATGCTGATGTGGCCAAAATGCTCAACTCAAAAGTGATTATAATTGTTGAAGGAGGCATAGGAAACACCATTGATCGATTGGAATTATCCTACAACATGTTTAAATCAAGGAATGTAGAGGTCATAGGAGTAATCGTTAATAAAGTACTCCCGGAAAAGATTGAGAAAGTGACTAAATATGTAGGCATGCATTTGGAAAAAATAAACCTGCCTCTTTTAGGAGTGCTGCCGTTTGATAGTTCTCTGAGTTATCCTATTATGTTTACGATTGCTCAAGCAATCAATGGTAGAGTTTTGTTAAACAACACCTGTTTAAATAATCCTGTAGAAGGCTATATCTCTGGTTCCCTAATCGATCAGGAAGATTTTGATACCGATGATCGTAAGAATCTTTTGCTCGTTGTAAGCTTTAAAAGGCTAAAAGAGGCTTTAGATAAAATTAATAAGTTGAATGAAACCAGAGACCCAGAAAAAGGACCATTGATTTCCGGAGTTGTTATTACAGGTGATGGAAAACATGAACTACCAATTGAACTATCTGCCCTTGCACATACTTACATTAAGGAAAATAAATTGCCGGTAGTTACAACTGCATTGGATACATTAGGCTCAGTTGTAAAAATCACAAATATTGAAGTTAAAATTAATACGCATACACCTTGGAAGGCTAAAAGAGCGATTGAATTAATAACAAAACACGTGAACCTTAACGCCATTACAAACTATAAAAAAGAAGAATAGATGCTCCAGTGGATTGCCATACTAAGAAATGTACTTTTCATCTGTGCGAAAGCAGATGAATCAGAGCATATTAAGTATAGCTGGAAAAAGCTATATGGTTTAATTCGTTATTATGCGCCAGAAAAACAGCTAATACTTTCCAAAGTTATCGAAGAATCAAACGATAATGTTTCTCTAGAAGAAGCACTACTAGAAATCCTATTGGAAATTCCAGAGAACGAACGAATACATATTGTCAATCATATTGGTGAAGATCTGAAGAAATATTTCCCGGAAGAATGCGTGGACTTATGTTCATTTGAAAATTTCAATAGCAACATGCCAGCTATTCGATACCAAAAAAACTTAAAAAAACTCAATAGATATTTAAGTTTGGCAGATCGTGCAATAGTAAAAGGAAAATATTATCTCGCCTATAAATTAACGTATAGGTGCCTTAAAGAATATTACAAAGAGTTCTTGAACAAACACCATATTCAACTAAACTCCAACCCGGAAGATATAAACCATGCAAGTATTTCGGTATATCATTATATCCTTAAATACTTGAATAAATATGGTAACTCGGCTCCAACTAAACATTTTCTTTATTTTTCTATGGTTACTCATAATCTTAAAGAAGAGGAAACGGAATTGAGCAAGAACAAGACTAAAGAAGACCAAAAAGCTTATGAATCAAAGTTTGATCGTCTGTATGCTGAATATGCGAAGGATAATGTTCAAAAGATCATAAAATATATTTCAAAGTACTTCTAAATAAAAATACCCGGCTTATCATTTAAAGCCGGGTATTTTTATTTAGAAAGGACTGGAGAACCTTTGATCATTAATAAAGGATTCGTCTGTCATAGTATTTAGAAACTGAAGTAAGGCATCTTTTTCTGCAGCTGTAAAATTAAAGCCCCCTGTCGTTGCTAAAGGATTAGGACCTTGATGAAAGGCTAATTCCAAAAGCATAGGAGAAAGATTTTGGTGCCTACGAATGCCAGATGAATAATGTTCAATCACTTCTTCTAAAGTTTCAAATCTACCGTCATGCATGTAAGGTCCTGACAATGCTACATTCCTTAGACCTGGAACTTTGAACCTGCTATTTCCATCTCCCAAATCTGTATAAGCCATATCTAAGCCATTATTTCTTGTTGCGCCTACAGGCTGCCCCTGACCAAAACCATGACAGCTTGCACATTTACTTTCATAAATACTTTCGCCTATTGCTTCTTTAGTTGTAAAAGCGACTGAAGTATTGATATCATTATCTAGCAAACCTGATCGGCTGAGAATTACCTGATCAAACTTTGAATTTGATGGATTTAATGATTGCATGAACTTTAGTAGAGCATCTAGAATATCATCCTGTTGAATTGCATATGATTCTAATCCATTAGCATATGCTTTTCTGAATAAGATCTGATAATAATCCAAATTGCTAAGTTTGCCTGGAAGTTGATCGAGTGGCATACCCATCTCAACTTCATTTTCGATAGTTTCTTTCAATTGTTCTGTAACACTACTTGCTCTGTGGTCCCAAAACATACTTGCTCCAAAAGAGTCTGCGCCACCAAAATATGGGTTGTTTTCAGAGTCATCTGACCCTACTGCAGAAAATGCTATTGAATTTCTTTCTGTCAATTGACCATCGATACCTTCACTAAATGCTTCATCATCTGCGAATCCTAATTTCTGATCATGACAAGATGCACATGAAACAGTATTGTCTATTGATAAATGAGTATCATAAAACAAGACTCTACCTAAAAAGGCTTTTGCATCAAACTCATAATCTCTCTCAGACTCATCTGTATTACTATAATTGGGCAATTCATTCTCAATCCCTAAACTATTACTGATCACCTCAAAATCCTGACTACTCAGAAAACTGGTCGTCGTATCTTCTCCATCTATTGAACAGGAATTGAAACCGATCAATCCAAATATCATCACCGTAAAAAAGGGAATTACTTGATTCTTCATCTTACCGTTTTTATTTATTCAAAGATAAGTCATTTAATTGTTACAAAAGTTAACCCAAATTAATTAATGGTTGTATGTCATATTTATTTTTAACTCATTTTTTAACATTATTCAGGCTGAAAAGACAGATTCTTAAGCAGGCTTTTTATATTCAGTAATCAAAAGTTGAATACAAATGAATATACAAGCTATTGACTGGATCATCATAGGAGCAACCTTAGTACTGGTTCTTGCTATAGGTCTTTATTACACAAAGAAGTCAGGTAAGAATCCGGATGAATTCTTTCTCTCCGGTAGAGATATGCCCTGGTGGCTACTCGGCTTCTCAATGGTTGCAACAACCTTTTCAGCAGATACCCCAAACTTGGTAACAGATATTGTCCGAAAAGATGGTGTAGCAGGAAACTGGGCCTGGTGGGCTTTCCTATTAACAGGTATGCTTACGGTTTATTTGTATTCAAGATTCTGGAGAAGATCAGGAATCACAACAGACTTGGAGTTTTACGAACTCCGCTATTCAGGTAGACCAGCTGCCTTTCTAAGAGGGTTCAGAGCAGTCTATCTCGGTTTCTTTTTCAATGTTATGATTATGGCTACGGTGATGCTTGCCGGTGTAAAGATAGGTTCGATCATGCTTGGTGCTACACCTATACAAACGATCGTTGCCATTTCTTCATTTACAGTACTTTACAGTAGTCTTGGTGGATTCAAAGGAGTGGTAATGACCGACTTTGTTCAGTTCATTATTGCCATGGTAGGATCCGTAGGTGCTGCAATGGCAGTCATTAACTTACCGGAGATAGGTTCTTTGGATGCTTTAGTTAGTCATGAGTTGGTTCAACAAAAACTGCAGTTCTTCCCTGATCCCGGAACCGACACCTTTGTCACGGTTCTAATCATACCAATCGCAGTTCAGTGGTGGTCTGTATGGTATCCAGGAGCAGAACCAGGTGGTGGAGGTTATATTGCACAGCGTATGCTGTCTGCAAAAGATGAGGATAATGCCCAAAAAGCAACGCTGTTCTTTAATTTTGCACACTATGCGCTAAGACCATGGCCTTGGATTATTATTGCATTGGCTTCCTTAATAATGTTTCCAGATTTAAGTACACTCGAAACACAATTCCCAAATGTGGACAAAAGTCTGATCAATGATGATTTAGCCTATCCGGCAATGTTAAGCTTCCTACCTAAAGGATTATTAGGAATAGTAATTGCCTCCTTGATCATGGCACTCATGTCTACGATATCTACCCACTTGAACTGGGGCGCATCTTATTTGACACATGACTTTTATAAGCGATTCATAAAACCCGATGCAAGCAATAAAAATCTAATTGTCTTTGGGCGTGTTGTAACGGTTCTTCTTATGTTATGTACTGCGGTATTGGTACCCTATCTAGAGAGTGCAAAGAAAGCATTTGGAATACTTTTACAGATCGGTGCGGGGACAGGACTTTTATTTATCCTTAGATGGTTCTGGTACAGAATACATGCAGTCAGTGAATTAGCTGCTATGATTGTATCCTTTATAATGGCTATCCTTTTAGAATTGGTACTGCCAAATCAATTTGGTATTGAATTTACAGGTTCGGAAAAACTCCTTATTGGAATTGGAGTTACCACTTTTGCTTGGTTAGTAGCTACCTTTGTTTACGACCCCTCAAAGCAAACAGCAGCGCTTGACGAAATAAATCCTACACATGCAGAGAAACTTATAAAATTTGTCGAGCTCATAAAACCATATCCTATGGGTTGGAAAAAATTCCTGAGAGATCACAACCGAGCAGACCTTATAGACCAATGTGAAGGTGGCTTCAGTCGATCTATTCTAAAAATGGTCCTGGGCACACTTGCAATTTACTGCCTACTATTTGGCATAGGCTCTTTTATTTATGGGAATATGCTCATGGGTATTGGACTTTCGCTGATTTGTATTGGTGTCGCCTTCATCTTATTGAAAGTTCTTAAATAATAAAAAAGGGAAGCAAAATTGCTTCCCTTTTTTATTATCTATTCATCCATTTCCCATTCGTAAAATCAGGGAAATACATCGGCGCTCCGCCTGCCGCGATGGATGCCTCACTCATTGGAGTTACCGCTGCCCAAGCTGCTGCGTCATACACATCCATAGGAGGTGCCGTTTCGCGTTTTACCGCTTCTACGAAGGCATTGACTACAAAGTAGTCCATACCACCATGACCTGCTCCTGCTGCTTTTTCTTCCAATTCTATCCATAGCGGATGATCATATTCCTTTAGATAAGGAGCTGCATCTTCCCAACGATGTGATGGTGATTTACCTTCTATATAAATAGACTTATTCACTGCCATCCAGATGCCTTCTGTTCCTTGTACTCGGAATCCTAAAGAATAAGGTCTAGGCAAATTCGTATCATGACTTAGCAAGATACTTTCTCCATTCTGAGTCTTGATTACAGTTGTTATAACATCACCCAATTTGAACTTCACTTTTGCATTTGGATGATCTTCTCCACCATTATCCACAATATACTTGTGCAGTCCTCTTGCCTTACTTGAGGTTGAGGTCAGACTTATCATTCGGTTTCCTCTATTCAGATCGACCATATTTCCAACTGGACCTAAGCCATGAGTTGGATACAAATCTCCATTTCTATTAACAGAATGACCAGTTCTCCATTTTGCCTCAGAATAGCCTTTGTCTCCAAATTCTACTCCTCCACCATATGGATTTATTCCATCATTGAATTTCACATGTCTTAGATCATGCTGGTATCCGCCTTCCAAGTGAATCAGCTCACCAAAGACTCCTTGTTTTACCATATTAGTAATTGCCATGATATCCCGGCGATACATCACATTTTCCATGATCATAAGGTGGGCTCCAGTTCTTTCATGTGCTCTAACCATAGACCAACACTCTTCTAAAGAAGTGGCTCCACAAACTTCCAGACCAACATATTTTCCTGCTTCCATAGCATCGATTGCCATAGGAGCATGCCAAGTCCAAGGGGTTGCAATGATTACAGCATCTATGTCATCCCGATCTAGCATAGCCTTATAAGCATAAGCACCATCACTGAATAAATTCGCATCAGACTTACCAGCCTTTACAACCATTTTCTGAGCGCGTTCCAGTGCATCTTTATCTACATCACAAAGTGCGGTAACCTTCACATCATCTCTATCTAGGAATAAACCCAGTAATGAGCGACCACGCATACCTGTTCCGATGATACCAAGCTTGATTATATCTTTTTTGGTACTTGCAAACACTAATTGTGGATGTACCAGTGCAAGGGCACTTACTCCAAAGGTGTTTTTGAGAAAAGTTCTTCTTTCCATAGTTAGATCCTAATTTTATGTACGATGTCTCTGACCTTTAATATATCCGTTTGACTGGTTAGATCAGGAACACTTTCTTTTGTAAAATAACAGAATATTTCATGTTTGACAGATAATCTGCGCATTGACTCAGGAAGTTCCTTTTCATTCCTAAGTGGATTCATAGGTGTTGATTCCAATATTGGAAGTACTTCATCATAGAACAACTTCCAGATATTCATACTCACCCAGGGTTCTCCCCAATTCCTAAGGGTATCCTCATCCGGCTTCTCCACAATATCCATTAAACGATCTGATTGAATCTTCAATAAAGCATAATTCTTTATACGCTCCTGATCCGGATGAACGGTCCTAGCATCATAAGCTACCATAGCATTTTTAGCTTCAGAACCAGAAAGGGTCTGTATCACTTTTGAAGAATATAGATTATCTCCATTGGAGACCAAAAAACTATGTCCTTTCCACTGAGGAACGGTTTTCAAAGCGACCTCCAGTGCCTGAGCTGTTCCCAAGGGCTTAGACCTACCTTCAGGTATTTGCTGAATGGCAAAATGAAATGTACAATCTTGTAAAAAGCTATTCTTTGCATCTGAAAAATAGGCTTTACTAACGGTATCCTTTTCATTCAAAACCAAACAAAACCGGCGAACCCCAGCATCATAATAGGCCTTGATCAGATATAATAAAAAGGGTTCCTGCTTTGGCCCTAAGCCAATCATAGATTTTGGCTTTTGCATGGCATCATCCTTCAAAAAATCGGGTAACTCCTCTCCTTCAAAGAGTTTCTTCATACGGCTGGACATACCCGCACACAGGATTATTGCCTTATTCGTTTTCATACTTCAACCCTTTATCTATTTCAATTATATAGGCTTTTCCTCCTTGCCCTTCAATGGCCTTCACTACTTGCTCTGTTCGTTCAGGAGCATAAACAAACATGCATCCGCCACCACCAGAACCGTTGATCTTTCCTCCATATGCACCAGCATCCAAAGCGGCCGAAAGCATATCGTTTATCTTTACCGGAGACAATCCATATACTTCATTCAATATCTGATGTTCCTCTGTAAGTAACTTACCAAACAAGTCAGCATCGAATGATTTCTTAAGCATTTTCTTAGCCTCTTTTGTAATATCTCTATTGCGTAAAGTTGCTTGTAACACCTTGTGCTCATCCGCAGTCAAATCCCAATCTTCCTTATACATACCGGAGACTAGGTCAAAACCAGAACTTACTTGTTTAGCAGACTCAACGGCATTAAGTATTCTGTTTTTGTTATTCAATAGCACGTCCTGAGTTGCCTTCGCTAAACCAGAGTCGCCTAAAACAAAACTTCCCTTTATTGTTGGAAGATTTTCGACCTTTTTTTTGTCTGTATCCAAATAGATCAAATCACCAATAGCGGTAGAATACTGATCCATAATTCCTCCTGCTTCACCAAACTCCAATACCTCAGCCTCAACAGCAAAATCAGCAACTTCCTGCGGATCAAAGTCATACCCATTTGCTGAGAGCAAAGTAGCTACCCAGGTCACGACCAGTGCAGAGGAAGAAGACGTTCCTGAATTTATTGGAATATTTCCATGAACAGAACCATTCAATCCAGTTTCTATCGTAAATCCATTTTTACGAAGCACATTTACCGCTGACTTAAAGTAATCTCTTTTATTCCTGTAAGTTTCACTGGAATCCAAATGAAAACTATCGACAGATTTGATATCCGGAAGATCAAGAAACACCTGTTTATCCGTCCTCGGTTTAAACGAAATACCTACTCGTCTATTTATTGCAGCGGCAATAACTGGTAATTGCAAATAATCCTGATGCTCGCCGAAAAGGCAGATTCGTCCTGGAGTGGAAATATTTTTCATTGCTATT
Source organism: Sphingobacteriales bacterium (assembly GCA_900299495.1). GTDB lineage: Bacteria > Bacteroidota > Bacteroidia > Chitinophagales > Saprospiraceae > AM-2324. Next base: position 17,057 of record OMKD01000106.1, on the reverse strand, counting down.
GTTGTATCGCGTTTTTTGCGAGTCTTAATTTACAACTTAGAATAACAAATGAAGATTTTTTGTCGTGTGATCTGAAAGTATTTAATGTACTTTTTTAGAGTCTGATCCAATCAGGCTCTTTTGTTTTTCCATGCCCCTTTGCGGAATAGTACGATGAAGATAAGGGATAACAAAGATTCACTAATAACCACTGCCCAAAACACACCCTGCTCCTTCCAATCAAAACTAAAAGACAAGGTATAGGCCAAGGCTAATTCGACTACCCAGAAACAAAAAAGATTGACATATGTGGGGGTAAGCGTATCTCCTGCACCATTAAACGCCTGAGAAAGAATCAATCCCAGACCAAAAAACACATAACCAAGAGATAATATACTCAAGGCACTTAGTCCATATTCCTGAACCGTCAAATCATTTTGTTCAAATATAGTTATGATCGCAGGGCCTTTGAAATATAAAATCACAGTAACTATAAGGAGATAACTTACATTCAATATTGCTGAACGAATAACAGCAGTTTCTGCACGATGTGGTTTTTCAGCGCCAAGGTTCTGACCGACTAAGGCAGCAGCAGCATTGGAAATCCCCCAAGAAGGGAGGATACAGAAAATAATCACTCGTACAGCTATTGTGTATCCTGCAATGACAGCATCACCAAACTCAGCAATAATACGCATTAAGATGATCCAACTTGCAGAACCAATTATATACTGAGCTACACCTCCAGAACTGATTTTTAATAATCGTTCTAAAATAGATCGAACCAGTTTAAACTGTTTTATGGAAAGTTTGATGGTTGATTTCCCTTTGAATAGAATGTAAAACTGAAATAATACTCCAGTTCCTCGGCCTATACTTGTAGCGATAGCTGCTCCTTCAACACCCATAGCTGGTATCGGACCGTATCCAAATATAAATAAAGGATCCAGAATAATATTCAACCCATTAGAAATCAACAACACTCGCATAGACCAGGCCGCATCCCCTGCCCCTCTGAGCATTCCATTAATGATAAAAAGAAAAAGAATCACACCGTTGCTCACAAAAATAATTTGCGTATACACGAGCCCTTGTTCCACAATACCATCAGAAGCCCCCATCAGCCTCAGTATATCTTCAGCAAATAAAAACCCTGGTATACCAATGAGTAAAGCTATGAAGCAAACCAAAAGAATACTTTGTATGCCGACAAGACTGGCCTCCTTGAATTTCTTTGCTCCAACCCGCTGAGCCACCATGGCTGCAACTGCACCACTTACTCCCACACCCAAAGCATAAACCAGCGTAACTACCGATTCGGTCAAACCTACAGTGGCAACTGCTTCTTTTGAAACCTTACCAACGAAGTAGACATCAACCAAAGCAAAACTTGCTTCCATGAGCATCTCTATGACTAGAGGTACAGCAAGCAAGAATATAGCTGTATTAAGGTTCCCCGAGGTAAAATCCTTGGGTTTTCCATCAAGTGCTGATTGAATAAGTTGAAAAAGGTTTTTCATTTTCTATAGTGGAGAAGATGCTCGCTTTAATCTATCATTGATTGCCTTACCTAAGCCTTCATCGGGAAACCAATCGGCAACAATTACATCGTATTTCTTAGATTTATCTAATTGTCTCATCACTGCAAAAAGATTGGAAGCTGCCTCTTTCAGATCAAACTTCATAGACAATAAAAATTGATCTTCGACAGGTAAACTAAAGTTTAGCATATTGAATCCGATAAAGGCTATCTTCTTCCCTTTCAATCGCTTCACTGACTCGTTAATGTTACCAACATATATGGGTGTTTTAGGTGCATAATGAGACTTTAGCATCCCTGGTGCAGTTGGATTGCTGGAAGAGACATCATTTACTTCTACCGCTCCGATAAATTCTTCTATACGTTCAATAGCCAACCCCCCTTTTCTAAGAACACGAACTGCTCCTGTATCAGTAAGCTTTACTATGGTAGATTCAACTCCAAAATCACAATTACCTCCATCAAGGATGTAATCTACCTTGTCCCCAAGTTGATCCTGAACGTGTTTTGCACGCGTTGGACTGATATAACCAAATGGATTAGCAGATGGAGCAGCAAGTGGAAAATCCAGTTGGCTCAATAGCTTTCTGCATACGGGGTGAGCAGGAATACGCACTGCTACTGTTGGTAAACCTGAAGTTACCAAATCTGGAACAGCAGATTCTTTTTCCAATAGAATAGTAAGTGGACCTGGAGAAAACTCTTCAACCAACTTTAAAAGCTTAGCAGGAATTTCTTTTACCAAAGGCTTAATCTTATCCAGACTGTCCGTATGAATGATTAGCGGATCAAAGCTTGGTCTTTCCTTTGCCTCAAATATCCTTGCAACTGCTGTAGTATCCAATGCATTTGCAGCTAAACCATATACAGTCTCTGTAGGTATGGCTACTAACGCTCCTCCTTTCAATAATTCCGCTGCCTTCTGAATATCCTGCCCAATCATTTCAATAAATTTTGCTGCAAAAATAAACTTATTTTCTGTATAAATTTACCTTTGATTAGAGTCTGCTGAATAAAAGTGACTAAAGCAATGAAAATACAAATAGAAGCCTTTGGTATTGCAAAGGATATTTTCGGAAATAAATATATCGAACTGGAAATTGAGGACAGTATAAAAGTAGCTGTACTTAAAGAGCTTCTTATACTAAAGTACCCAGCACTTAAAGACTTAAGATCTCTTGCTATTGCAATCAATGAAAGCTATGCAAATGACCAGGATGAAATTAAGGAAACAGACGAGATCGTACTTATTCCACCTGTTAGTGGAGGATAAAATTGCTTATGGAAAGAATAGATATCAAATTAGTCTCAACCGAAATCAACCCTGCAGATGCTATTGAATTCGTTACCGACAAGGGTTCTGGAGGCTTAAATGTGTTTATAGGTAATGTTCGAAATCACACAAAGGGAGAAACAGTTCTAAAGTTGGAGTTCGAAGCATACAAACCCATGGCTATAAAGGAAATGCATAAGATTGCCTTGCAGGCTTTGGATCAATTTGAGGTCAATAAAATATCTATCCAGCATAGAATTGGCACCTTGTTCCCAGAAGAAACAGCCGTTGTAATTGCGGTTTCATCCGATCATAGGGATGCATCTTATAAAGCAAGCCGATTTTGCATAGATACTTTAAAAGAAACTGTACCGATCTGGAAAAAAGAATTCCTTGAAAACGGAACAGTCTGGGTTGCTGCTCATCCATAAAAAGTTAAAGCCCTCCGGGGAGGGCTTCAACGAGTTTTGTGTGCAGCAAAAAATAATTGTTTCTTTAGATTTTTTGGGTAACGACTTTTATCATACCCTGCCCATCCATGAGCATTCCAAGGTTTAGACCCTGATTGATATCTTTAATAGATATTTGCAGAATCGCTCCGCTTTCCATCTGCATTAATTCTACGGATTCCGTTTTCTTAATAATCATCCCGTTGGGTAGGATGGAGAGATGATCTTTAATCTGCGGATAAATTCTACCCATTAGTAAAATAGCACTTGCAAAATTTTCTGTTGGGAGTGTCATGGATTCCTCTACGAATAATTGCTGGTCCTGAATCCATTGTTTAGCGTAATAATCGGTTTTTAGCCCTAACTGATGTAACATACTTACATACTCTTTCAGGGATTTACTTCGTACCGGAGCCGGATACGAAAGAACAAGGTGTTCTGCTAATCGAATTTTTTTTCCGTTCTTCAGATGATATTCAAGCTCTGATTTAGAATAATTAGATGAATAAACTAGTTGAGTAGGAGTTAAATACAGTTCATCGTTTGTTTTCAGTGTGCCCGTTTTGGATTTATTTATAGAAGAAGTAGAATAGTAGGGTGTGTCATCACAAATGACGTAATACAACATAGGATCCAGTATCGGAGGAGTCGATGAAACTTTGTATCGGGTTCGTATGATTTTATTTTCTTTTTGTTCATCCAGTATCATTTGAATACTATGTAACCAATCTCCTGAACCATTCAGGTAAAATACATAGTGTTCGTAATCATCCATGACTACAACATCTGTCATATAAACCTCTCCAAGATTATAATTTGAATAATTGGTGCTCATTTCGGGTAAATCTTCAACAGAACGAAGGGGTTTTTCAAACAGTGATTTCATTATTGTAAACATTTGACCTGCACTCAGGTCTCCTGGTATAACCAATGTTTTGCTTTCTTTCCAATCGCCGGACACCTCAGCTTCAAAGCTAAAGTCCAGAACTCCCTCACTCAAGGCATATTCAGCCATTGTACTGTTCCTGGCAGGTGGAGCAAACGGCAGTAAAAAATTCTTTTCTAATTCCAGATCTCCTTTTTCATTTTCAATCATAATCCAATCCATATTTGAATTGGCCCAATCAGCTAGGTCAACATTTACCTTTTGTCCATAATTCAACTGGACATTACTAATTGATTCTTGATCAACTGGCATAGCATAATATATATCTTGCTGTGAAAAAAGTGATACTGTGATAAATAAGCTGAACAACAAAACAAGCGATTTCATAAATCTATTGGGAATGTTAGTTTAATAATATGAAATAGCTTAGCGGTGGTGTGGTGTTGGTTCAAAATTAGGAGGATACTACCAATAAATAGGTATCAAGAAAGACAATTAAAAGTGAATATAAATTGAAATCGAAAATTGGTAATCCAGCTTTCAATAATCACACAATAATTTTCAAAAAGGTTACAGATTTCGATTTTTTTTTCTTAAATTGAAAAAGCAAAAACAAATTAAACTCCCCCTAAATGCTTCTATTCTGAAGCCCTAAAAAGAACATCACAAAAGGCAATACTGATACTAAACGTTAAAATTCATTTCGCACGAAATGATTCTTAACGATCTTATGTTTTACTGATAGACAATATATTAAGTCTTTTTAAAGAAAAAGCATTACCTAAAAATGATAGCCAAGTTCTTACATCTTCCTCAATTGGTTGATCGTAGAATTATACTATATAATTTTTTGAGCCTTTAAATTGAAATCCATGTTGACAATTCAACCTCAGCGGGTGCACTTCGATCTGCTTCAAACACGCCAACACGGCTTACTTGAAATAGACGGTCCTAGTCTTGAAGAATGCGTTCCTCTCGGCTTTAAGTTCACTCAAAATTACAATGAAGCAAATGAATGTTTGCAAATTTGTAAGGAGTTACCTCTTGACAAAGGTCTCTTATTCCACGGCAATTCAAAAGGAGAGTTTTCTTTCCATGTAGAAGCGCCAAGTTATGAAATTGATCTTATAGGAATCGATTCGACCGGTAGAATTAAGCAAATTGAAAAATGCTTTTCTAAAACAAACTCTGAATTCAGATTTCACAATTGTCAATTTCTATTAGTCCTTAAAAGTGGAATTGCAAAAATTCTGGGTATTGACTCAGATGGAAGTTCTACTGTACAAGTAACATTTTTTCAAGAAAAATTAAACTAACATAACAAAAGGTCGTCATCCAAGACGGCCTTTTTCAATTTTATCTACCTGTTTATATTCCTATGTCGAGCTTCAGATAAAGGCCTTATACTTTTACCGCCTACCGCTCTGAACACTACTTTAGGACTTCGTTCGCCTTGTTCATACAAATCAATAACCTGCTGAATACAGTTTTTAGGCCACCATGAAAATAATGGATTTATAAAACCTTCCAGCGCATAACAATGAGGAACCTCAGCATCCTGAATCAATAGATCAACATCCTCTGCGTTTATATATGGCATATCACAACTAAGCACAATCCAGTTTACAGCATTATTCGTTGAGAAGCCGCTGCTCATACCTCCAAGAGGACCTTGGTTATCATAATCATCTACAATCTTATTAGCCTGAATTACTGGTTCTAATTTTTTTGAAACGGAGCAGAGCACCTGATCACAAAACGGATCTAATAGATTGGATGCCCACTGATATTGTGGTAGACCATGGTAATCTAGAAGTGCCTTATCCTTACCCATTCGACGACTTAAACCACCGCACAGGATCAATCCAAAGGTTTTACCAAGCCTATGCATCCCTTAGAAAATCTTTCTTGCCACCTCGTTTTTTCATCAGCTTTATCTCTTTAATGATAATATCATGAGACATAGCTTTACACATATCATAAATAGTGAGTGCAGCAACTGAAGCACCTGTAAGTGCCTCCATCTCTACACCTGTTTTTGCATAAACAGATGCTGTACAATCGATCTGTACATGAGCAGTATCCAAAACACGTATATCAAACTTACAATTATCCATCCCAATAGGGTGACATAGTGGAATCAAATTTCCCGTTTGTTTTGCACCCATCACCCCTGCAATCAATGCGGTCTGAAAAACAGGTCCTTTAGGCATTTGCAACTCCTCGTTCTCCAATGCACTCAGTATTTCCTCCCCAAGAAAAACCAATGCTCTAGCCTTAGCTAATCTAAAGGATTCTTTTTTCTTGCTAACATCGACCATCCCTGGTTGACCTGATTTATCGATATGACTAAATTCTTTTCCCATAATTATCTGTATCGAAGAACTGGTAACAATGTATCTTTTTCAACCTCAATAATTGCAGCATCTAATTCTACAAAGGCATTATTATCCATCAGATTAGAAAGATCTCCTGATCCCTGACCAGGCTTTAATCTTGCTCTGAGTGATCCTTCTTTGTAATATAATTCTACCGTTGGGAAATAAGTTAGGGTTTTTTTAAATGAAAAGCCCTCATCCAAACTAGCATATTCAATAGCGGCAAGCTCCTGCCCCATACACTTTTCAATATAAGGAAGCCCATATTTATGCAAGCATAAAAAGGAAGACACCGGATTACCCGGAAACGCAAAGACTGGAATGCATTGATCTTTCATACCAAACCAAAATGGCTTGCCTGGTTTCTGAGCAACGCGATGAAATAATTTTTCTACATTTAGTTGTTCTAAAGCAGCAGGGACAAAGTCGAGCTTACCTTTTGAAACCCCACCACTGAGTATTAGCATATCATATACTGAAAGAATCTCTCCAAGTTTTTCCTCAAGTACTTGCTGATCATCATTGATATGAAAACAATTGACTTGATGGCCTTTAGCTTTTAATACCGAAGCAAGCTGAACAGAATTGGATGTTCTAATCTGGTAGGCAGCTGGCAGCTCCTCGATTGGTACAAGCTCATCACCTGTCGACACAATAGCAATATTAAATGGCTTATATACCTTCACAGAAGAAAGTCCAACGGTTGCCATTACACCAATTTCAGGTGCTCCAATTCTCTTTCCGGAAGGTATCAATAAATCTCCTTGTTTTCTATCTCTTCCCTGTGTATGAATATTCACCCCCGACTTCCAATCCGTTCTTTTTAGAAGAACCGAATCATCATTTATTTTTAGTTCCTCTACTGGAATGACAATATCATATCCTTTAGGTAGAATTGCGCCCGTCATCACCTCCAGAGCTTTGTCTTTTCCCTGAAATTCGAACTGCGGCATTCCTGCCGCGGCCATACCTGCAAGCTGAAATTCAGTCTGTCCACTTTTCAAAGCATCAGAATGGATACAAATACCATCCATACAAACCCTATCAAAAGGCGGAAAATCACGATCTGCAAAAACATCTTCTGCGAGAACCATACCCCATGCTTTTTCTAAAGGGAGACTTACTGTAGGTCGTAAGCGTACTGCACTAATTACTTGATCAAGCGCTTCTTTTACTGATACCATTCATGTATTATTTTATCCACCTATAGTGGACATACTTTCCATCAATTTATTTCCAGAGCGATTATGTTCTGCCTGAAACCCATCTTTTGCCTTATGTAATAATGCTGATTTCACTGCCAAAAGCAAGTCTTCATCATTTGCACCATTTCGCATAAACCCCTTTAGATCAAACACACCGTCGTCATATAAACAAGTCTTCAATACTCCTTTGGCTGTAATTCTAAGTCGATTACAAAGTCCACAGAATGTTCTGCTATAAGCAGGGATTATACCAATCTGTCCTTTGAAGTCTTTTACCTTATAGGTCGTTGCCGTTGCACCATGCTTTGTATCAGTAGCTTGTAACGGACCAAATTCCTTTTCCAAATGCTTATTGATATCTTTATGATCCCAAATGTTTTGTTTATCGCGATGAGTCCCCCCGTTAAAAGGCATCTCTTCGATAAACCGAACAGCAATATCTTTTTCCTTTGCTAAGAGAGCCATAGGGATTATATCCTCCAAATTTGAATCAGCCATAACGACCATATTGATCTTCAAATGGGTATCCATCAGGGAAAAGGCATCCAAAACATCCATTACTTCGTCATAACCTTCCCTTCTGGCAATTTGAAAAAAACGATCTTTATCTAAGGTATCCAAGCTTAGGTTAATACTATTGAATTGAAGTTTTTCAATGGTATCCAAGTATGGCTTACACAAGGTACCATTTGTAGTAATATTCAAGGATTGAACATTCGTCTGATGCCTTACTGCTTCTAAGAAATGAATCAAATCCTTTCTTACAAAAGGCTCTCCACCAGTGATTCTCAACTTATGTACATCTTGATTAGCGAGTAATTTGACCAAGCGGAGCATTTCTTCGTAGCTCAGTAGCTCTTTTCGGGGGATATAATTAATCCCTTCCTCCGGCATACAATAATGACACCTCAGGTTACATCTGTCTGTAACCGCAAGTCTCAAATAGTTTATCGATCTGCCGTACCCGTCTATCATACATTCATTGCTAATCCTAGCTCAAAATTACAAAATTCTTTAGGAGAACTGTTTGTATTCAGTAATATAGCTGCAATAAAAAAGCGACAACCTGCATTGCCGCTTTCACTCTAATCAAAATTATTCTTTATTCTTCAATGATAGCATCGTCTATGAGTTCATCTCCGTCGCCATCATTATCCGTAAAATTCGTCAACTTACCTGTTGTCTTAGGCTTATCCGTTTTACTGGTCTTATCAATGGACACTTCAGGTTTTTCAGTGCCTTTATTATGATAATCGCCATCTGCAAATCTTGATGCTTTTGAGAAAAAATCATCAAAACCATCCATGCCAGGTGTCTTCTTGATATTGTCTAATGCAGCATTACCGGTTTCATTGATTTGTTCTGCTTTCTTAGCCATTTCATCCAAAGCACGCTGATGATCTTTAGCCGCCTGCTCCTGAACAGCCTTATCAATAAGGTCTTGCTTTGCCTGTTCTTTTGCAGCCTCTTCCTGTGCCTTATCAAAAAATGCTTTGCCCTGTTCTTTAAGTTTAGAACCTACCTCTGTCGCCTGATCTTTAAGGATGTCACCAAACTCCAGTACTTTTCCACCTAGATCCTCTGCAACATCTGCAGCCTTATTAACAAACTTACCTCCTTTGTCTATAACTTCCTTGCCAACGTCTTCCGTAAATTCTTTTGCCTTATCAACATAAGGTTCTGCGGCTTTTTTTGCCTGATCTATGTATGGTTTTGCAGTTTCCTTAGCGTTGTTGATGGCCTCGCCAAACTTTTCACCTGCTGATTTTGTCTTTGGCATATCTTCTGCATTGATATTTTCAGTTGGATCTACTGGTTCTGCAGACTTCTGCGTGGTCTTTTGCGCATCCTCAATAAATTCTTTAGCAGCATTAAAAGCATCCTTGCCACCTTGTACCAATTGATCTCCCAGATCATGTACTTCTTTACCCAGATCTTCTGCTGTTTCGCCTGCCTTTTGTCCAGCTTTCTTACCAGCTTGTTTACCTACGGATTTAGCTGCCCATACCGCCTTTTTGATTTCATCAAATATACCCATGAAGTCTTTATTATCGTTTAAAAATATCCTTTTATCAAGTTTCCTTTAATTTAAAGATATTTCATTAATTTCGACCAAACCGTTAGACTAAGTCTGCAAAAAAATGTATAAACGAATAAATTATGTTCCATAAAGAGACCTACCAAAAGCGAAGAGAAAGACTGTCCAATGACCTTGAATCAGGTTTGATCCTAATGCTTGGAAATAATTATGTAGGCATGAATTATGCTGCTAATACTTATCCATTCCGACAGGATTCCAATTTTTTATATTTCTTCGGCTTGGATAAAGCAGGACTAGCAGCAATCATTGATGTAGATAATAACAATACCATCTTATTCGGTCACAATCCTACAATTGATGATATTGTCTGGGAAGGTCAGGTACCAGGAATAAATGATCTTGCGGCATCTTGTGGTGTAGAGCACACTGAAGATTCTTCAACCCTTTCCACGCTTATCAATAAAGCTTTAAAAGCTGGACAGAAAGTCCATTTCTTACCTCCATACCGAAATGCCAACATCATCCGATTAGCAGATTTACTTGGTCAACCCGTAGAATCCATAAAAACAGGTGCTTCTATTCCATTAATACATGCAGTTGCTGCTCAAAGATCCATCAAGTCACAAGAAGAGATCAAAGAGATGACAGAGGCCGTAAATATTACAAGAGCAATGCATATTGCGGTTATGCAAGGGGCTAAAGCAGGAGTAAAGGAAGCTGAACTTGCTGGACTTGCACAGCAAATTGCATACGCACAAGGAAATGGATTGGCCTATCCAGTCATATTAAGTAAAGATGGTCAAACCTTGCATAATCATTATCACGGAAACATCTTGCAAGAAGGACAATTGGTATTGGGAGATTTTGGTGCACAAAATAGCATGTGCTATGCAGGAGACATTACCAGAACCTGTCCTGTTTCTTCTACTTTCACTGCTGTTCAAAAGTCTATCTATGAGATTGTATTAAAAGCAGAAGTGGACGCTATAAATGCTTGTAAAGCTGGTGTTAAATATAAAGATGTACACTTAGATGCTGCAAAGATTATTAGTGCAGGGCTAAAAGATCTCGGCTTGATGAAAGGTAATGTTGATGAGGCAGTAGCAGCAGGTGCGCATGCACTGTTCTTCCCACATGGGCTAGGTCACCATATTGGACTGGATGTGCATGATATGGAAGACTTAGGTGAACAATACATCGGATATGACGAAGAAACACAGCGTTCTGACCAATTCGGTACAAAATATTTAAGGTTGGGTAAACGACTAGAAAAGGGCAATGTAATTACTGTAGAACCTGGTATCTATTTCATCCCAGAATTGATCGATAAATGGTATGGAGAGGGCATGCATAAAGATTTTATTAATTATGATGCTTTGGAGTCATTTAAAAACTTTGGTGGAATCAGAATTGAGGACAATATCCTCATTAACGATACTGATAGCACAATATTAGGTGATCCAATTCCAAAGACCATTAGCGAAATAGAATCACTGTAAATAAAAAAGGCTCCGAAGTTCGGAGCCTTTTTTATTTTTAATCCATAGACAAAGAGAAAATAAAAAGTCTCTCTGTATAATGTCAATCATCAATTTACTTCGTGTATGCTATTCTTCTGGAAGCCTTTCGCATTAGAACATTTATCAGGTTTTCTGTTGAACTTCCCATTGATCCCGAAACAGCTTTATTATAGTTGACCAATAAGTCTCCTTCTTTTCTATCAAAAATAGACATATTCAAAACGGCCTCATTTGTAATTCCATAAAAACCTACCAATACTCCTAAAGCAACTGAAGCAGCCTCTGACATAGGTTTATTTGTTTCAAATGTTCCCACGACAACAGCATCAAGATCCAGAATATTTGCTAATTCGGCAGGCGTAAATTCTTCAAAATTAGCATAGTTTACAACTGCTTTTTTAAGCTTAGCATTTGTTTCTGTGGGACTCTGAACTTTGACCGTTAGATAGCCTCTTTTTTCTCTTTTCAAAACCCAAGAATACATGGCAGCTTGAATACTTTGACCTTCTGATTCCTCCATTTCACCCAATTGTTCAGTAGAGATATCCCTCATTTGCATGGGTCTTAATGTAATGCTTGTACGAAATGGAATGATGGCAATTTCATCATGTTCTCTTGCAATCCTATCAAATTCAGGATTCTCATACAGGTTCGTTTGACTGAAGGCGTCTGTCTATAGGATTAATCCCATGAAAAGGAAAAATAAATTTTTCATGTTTAATAAGTTTGGGTAAAAAATTGTGTTTATGCTTGCAATGTTATTGAACACCACAATTGTATTTGTTGACTCAATTTAAGTGTTTAAATCAGAATCAAATCAAACCCATTCGGAATTCAATTTTAATTAACAGTTTAGTTAATTTTATGCAAATTAGAATCAACTTACAGTATGGAAGATTATATATTATTCGAATTGAAAGACCAGGTGGCTTGTATTACACTAAACAGGCCAAAGGCATTTAATAGCTTTAATCGCCCAATGGCGTTGCAGCTTCAGTCCATCCTCGACTCTTGTGAAAAAGATGAAAGCGTTAGAGCTATTCTACTTACTGGAAACGGGAAAGCTTTTTGTGCGGGGCAGGATCTAAAAGAAGTAACAGAAGAAGGTGGACCTAGTCTAACCAAAATCATCAATGAACATTATAATCCTATCATACAAAGGATTAGAAATATCGAAAAGCCGATTGTGTGTGCAGTAAACGGAGTTGCTGCAGGAGCAGGAGCAAACATTGCATTAGCTTGTGACATTACAGTAGCAGCAGAGTCTTCTTCATTTATTCAGGCATTTAGTAAAATTGGGCTGATTCCTGATTCTGGAGGCACCTATTTCCTTCCAAGAATTATAGGAAGACAAATGGCTACAGCACTTATGATGCTTGGAGATAAGATCAGCGCAGCAGATGCGGATAAAATGGGTATGATCTATAAATCTTGCCCGGATGAAAGTTTTGCAGAGGAAGCACTATCAATTGCTCAACGATTATCTAAAATGCCAACTATTGGTCTTGGTCTTACAAAACGTGCATTAAACAAATCATTGACTAATGATTTAGACATGCAATTGGCTGTAGAAGATTTGCTACAAACAGCAGCATCAAACACATACGACTATAAAGAAGGAGTTCAGGCCTTTTTAGAAAAGAGAAAACCGGACTTCAAAGGAAAATAAAGTAGCAAGAGAGGGTGATTAAGGCTAGTTCAGGTAATTAGAAAAAGCATTTGCCCTAATTGTCCCTCTCTCTAATCCCTTATTGGATCTATATACAAGGACACAAAAAATTGGCAAAAGGTAAATTAATATTGACAGATTAAATTTAATTTAGGATTTTAGGTATTAAATGCTAATAATTTTAACATCCTTAAAAAGGAACCAAACCCATAGCCTTGGAATCCAAAACACCTCGGGACAGATCAATAAATCCTAAGCTTAAAAACCTTAGACGAAATATCAACTTTGATATAGACCAACTTTTTGAGGGTATCCGCAAAGGAGATATTGTCCACCTTTCAAAGGCAATTACACTTATAGAAAGTACTCACCCAAAGCATACGGAGATTGCAAGAAAACTAATTGACAGATGTTTGCCCTTCTCTGGAGATTCAATACGAATAGGTATTACAGGTACACCAGGAGTTGGTAAATCTACTTTTATAGAATCTTATGGCTCGTTTCTCATTGAAAATGGGACAAAGATCGCCGTACTTACCATCGATCCTACAAGTCAAATCAGTAAAGGATCTATCCTTGGTGACAAGACCCGTATGGAAAAACTTTCTGCGTCGGAAATGGCCTTTATCCGTCCATCTCCAGCGGGAGATTCCTTGGGAGGAGTAGCCCGAAAAACAAGAGAAACCATAATTCTTTGCGAGGCGGCCGGTTTCAAACGCATTCTTATAGAGACCGTTGGTGTTGGGCAATCTGAAACAGCTGTTCATTCAATGGTAGATCTTTTCTTGCTATTGCTACTTCCGGGAGGAGGAGACGAATTACAGGGAATCAAACGTGGCATCATGGAGATGGCAGATATTGTATTGGTCAATAAAACAGATGATGACCGCGTAAACCTGGCTAAAGAAACCCGTCGAGACTATAAAAATGCTATGCACTTATTACCGGCAAAAGAAAATGGATGGCCTGTAAAAGTGCTGAACACTTCTGGACTGCATGGTATAGGTATAAAAGAATTGGAAGAAGAGGTCCAAGGCTTCGAAGCATTGACCAAAAGCAATCAATCTTTTAATCTCAAGCGTCAAAATCAATCCAGTTATTGGTTGGAAGAAAGTCTAAATCAACAACTATTAGATACGTTCAAAAACAAGGATGGTATAAAAGAACTACTTGAAACACTAAAGACACAAGTGACCGATCATAAAATTTCGCCTTTTCACGCTGCTGAACTACTCATTAAAGAATTTCTAAAACAATGAACACCTTAAGTATTGAACAACGCAAAAGACCTATTGGTGATCTTCCCCTTGCTGATGATTATTCAGAGGATTATATTCAGGAATGTATCCAATACATAAAGTCATACGGAACCTTGATAGAGGGGTTTTATAATGAAATCACAGAAGCAGATTATAAAAAGGAATACAGACCAGGATCCTGGACTATCCAGGAGTTAATACATCATATTGCAGAATCGCATATGATACACTTTACCCGAATCAAACTTTGCTTATCCGTAGAGCATCCATCCGTAAATCCCTTTCCTGAAAATATATGGGTAGACCAATCCGACGTGCAGGATGTTGACCCTTATTCCTCTATTTTAATCCTAAAAGGAATACATGAAAGATTAGGGCACTTATTGAGTACTATTGATTCTAACAAAAGAAAATCAACTACGCTTTATAATCCAGAACCAGATCGAAATTTCAATATTGAAGATCTTATTGTCATTAATGCATGGCATGGAAAACACCATCTAGCCCAACTAAATATTGCATTCAAAAATCCAGCATGAGATTCTTAACTATATTCATCTTACTTAGCTGCTCTGTAAATCTTCTGGCGCAGGTAGATTTCAAGCGTCGTACCAAACTACCGAATAAGGTCAATGAGGTTTCCGGTCTTTCCATTCATAGTAAGGACTCTATTATTATGATCAATGATAGTGGTGATACTCCAACCCTGTACACCTTAAATAGTAAAGGGGAATTATTGCATAGCCAAACGATATCATCCATTCAAAATAAGGATTGGGAAGCACTTGCCAGTGATGGAAAAGATTTATTTGTAGCAGATTTTGGAAACAACTGTAATTGTAGAAAAGACTTGATCATATATCGGTTAAGAGATAATGTACTCATAGATTCAATCCCATTTGAATTACCCGACCAAAAGAACTTCAAACCTAATAAGCAGTGGATGAATTTTGATCTGGAAGCTCTTGCCTACACAGAAGAAACCTTGCATCTGTTTTCAAAAAACAAAGTGCAGAAAGGTAATTACTACAGTAAACATTATACTATTGATCTCTCAGACTCTAGTAGGAATATAGTTTTACAGGATAGTATCATCATACCCGATCTGGTAGTAACTGGCGCTGCATTTAATCAAGCGGGAACAGAATGTTTACTCATAGCCTACAACTTCAAAAGAGTACTGGGTTTCATACCTTTTTCCACAACCCAGCTCTTTCATGTGAGTAATATTCAATCCGGAAAGGTTTATCAAGGTGACTTCAAGCCCTATCGCATAGGTCCTTTTTTCCTCATTGGACAATATGAATCGGTAGATTGGATTGATGAAAAGCATGCACTTATAGCCTCCGAACGAACCGCATTTATTGGCCCACGGATGAAAAAGATCAAACTCAAGGGTAAAAAAGTCCCATAATCCAATACTATTCTTAATTTTGCCAACTATGAATCGAAATGCTTTAATTGAAAAACTTAATGATGCTGAAACACTGGCAAATGGTCCTATATCCAAAAGACTCCTAGCTGTAGGTTTTAGATACTTGAGTTTTCAATGGCTTAAAAGAATAGTTTACCCTTTAGTCAAAAAAGGTAAACTCTCCAATGCACAGCTTTTCTTTGGCCAAAACATGAAGGTAAAACTACCTGCAGGGAGCGACTTATTTCTTCTAGGTGCAAAAACCCATGTATCGGAAATAAGACTTGCAAAATTTCTGATCAATCATTTAGAATCGGATATGCATTTCCTGGATATTGGAGCACACTTTGGGTACTTTTCAATGCTGGCTGCAGCGCTTACAGGAAAAAATGGTAAAGTAGTAAGTTTGGAAGCGAGTAGAAATATCTATCAAATCCTAAGTTCTAATACTGCCAAATGCACACAGTGTAAAGCCATACATGCAGCTGCTGGTCCTTCAAACGGGATGGTCAGATTTTACGACTTCCCGCTTCTGTTTTCTGAATACAACACCATAGAAAAAGATCAATACACCAATGAATCCTGGAAAAGCTCTATACAAGCGGAAGAGACAGAGGTAAACATGTATAGTCTGAATGCTTTAATCGAACAGGAAAACATCAAACCATCCATCATAAAAATTGATGTTGAAGGGGCAGAGGCAAAGGTCTTGCAAGGTTTGGATCTAACATCCAGCCAAAAGCCTATTATTATATTTGAGTATATCAAGAATAAACCTCAGGAAGGTCTGGAAAGTGTTTTAAACGAGTATGCAACTTATTATGAACTGCGATTGATGAATGAATTCGGTGAAGCTGGAGAAGTTATTGACCTTAAGAATTCAGAACAATTGCAAAAACTTATGGATTCAGAAAATCTAATCCTCCTTCCTCGTTAATTTTTTGCTTTTACTCTTATTATCAATATTGACTATTAAAGCGATATAGACAAAGAAAAAGCTACCTACCTTATCCGTCTCTACCATATCGTTAACAATATTTATAGCCGCTATACAGATAAATCCAAGAGTCGCTGCCATAACCATGCGTTGTGTGAAGATATCCAGATGCTTTCGATGATAAAGCTCCTCTCCTTTCAACATCACGACAAAACAGAGGAATACGAATATCAGCAAACCAATCAAGCCCTGTTCAACAGCAGTCATGAGATAATAACAGTGCACCCCCGATTTTTCAGGATTATCAGATACATAGGTTGAAAAAGAACTAACAGCATAGTTTTTGTAGAAAGAATAAAATGTACCTGGACCAAATCCTAAAACTGGTTTTTCACCTATCATCTGAAAGGCTGCCACCCAACGATACACCCTTTCCATAGTGGATACATCCTGCCCTTTTGCAGTTGCAGAAATCAGACTATCAAAATCTTTATGGGCTACCGTCTT
>OMKD01000105.1 GCA_900299495.1 Sphingobacteriales bacterium | reverse complement strand
ATGCTTTCATTATCACGTTGGTCCTGATTGTTTCCGGTAGTCATTAGCTAAGCTATTAATTCAAGCTAAAAATAATATATAGCTTAAAGAAATGATATTTTATTTCGACCAAATAGCTATAAAAAAACCCGGGCGTTGATTAACGACCGGGTTCTGTTCTTTATAATTAACTACTTAAAGCATTGATTTTGCTTGATCAACAGCAGCTTGCAAACCGCTTGCATCCTTTCCTCCTGCCGTAGCGTAGAAAGCCTGACCACCTCCACCACCTTTGATGGCTTTAGCAGCTTCGCGAATCATTGTACCTGCGTTCAAATCTTTAGACTCTGCAAGATCTTTTGAAATCATAATAGAAAGCTGAGGCTTTCCTTTAACCTCTGCACCAAATACGATCACTGCATTTCCTACTTCTTTCTCCAATTGGAATTGTAAGTTCTTAATGGCATTACCATCAGAAAGTGGAAGTACTTTACCCAGATAGTTTATTCCATCCAGATTTTCAAAAGCACCAAGAAGTTCAGACTTAAGTGCATTTGCCTGCGCTTGCATCAGTTGTTCGATCTCTTTCTTCAGATTCTTATTCTCTTCAATCAAAGCAGCTACCTGCTTAGGTGCATCTTTCGCTTGCTTGAAGTTCGAACGAACCGCGTTTAATGTATCAATTTCTTTATTCACATAAGCTTCCGCAGCTTCCGCTGTAACAGCTTCTACCCTTCTTACACCTGCAGCAACAGCAGTTTCTGTTGTAATCTTAAATAAACCAATCTTACCGGTAGCTGGTACGTGACAACCTCCACACAATTCAGAAGAGTAATCCGAATCAAAAGTGATCATGCGAACTACGTCGCCGTATTTCTCACCAAACAGCATCATGGCACCAGCAGCTTTTGCCTCTTCTATACCAATTGCCCTTGCTTCGCCCAATGCAATATTCTCACGGATCTTCTTATTGACCAATGTTTCGATAGCACGAATCTCCTCTTCAGTTACCTTCTGGAAGTGAGAGAAATCGAATCTTAGATATTTCTCATTAACCAATGACCCTTTTTGCTGAACATGATCACCAAGCACCTCTCTCAAGGCAGCATGCATCAAGTGTGTTGCTGAGTGATTATTCTCTGTTAGCCTACGTTTACCAATATTGATTTCCCCTTTTACAGCTGAATCAATATTAGCAGGTAAGTTTTTCACAAAATGAATGATCAGATCATTTTCCTTTTTAGTATCCATAACGACTACACGCTCTTCACCAAAGAACAGACAACCTGTATCTCCAACCTGTCCACCACCTTCAGCATAGAATGGAGTCTTATTTAAAACGATCTGATACTGATCTTTATCTTTTACTTTTACCGTTCTGTACTTAACCACACGAGCGTCTTCAACACTTACCTCATCATATCCAATAAACTCTACAGAATCATTAGTGATTTCAATCCAATCACCTACTTCACGCTTTGCATCAGCTCTTGAGCGCTCTTTTTGCTCCAATAATGCAGCCTCAAATCCTTTTTGATCTACAGCATACCCTTTTTCCAAGGCAATCATCTCTGTAAGATCAATAGGGAATCCGTATGTATCGTATAATTCAAATGCGTCCGCACCTGAAATTGTATTATTATTTACTTGAAGGTTTTCAAAACGCTTCAATCCGTTTTCAAGGGTATTTAAAAATGCCTTTTCTTCTGCAAGTACAATTTTTGCAACCTGATCTTTTTGAGCTTCTAGCTCTGGGAAGGTTCCTTTAAAGTAGTCCGCAAGTTTGTCTACCAACTTATACATAAACGGTGCCTTGATACCAAGGAATGAATAGTAATAACGAACTGCTCTTCTAAGGATACGTCGAACCACATAGCCCGCACCATTGGAAGAAGGTAATTGACCATCAGCAACCGTAAAACATACAGCACGTATGTGGTCTACCACTACTCGCATCGCAATATCAGACATCGCATCAGGTGCATAGCTAAAGCCATATTTAACTCCGGACTCTTGCTCTATGAAAGAGATAAATGGAGTAAATACATCTGTATCATAATTAGACTGCTTGTTTTGCAAAGCCATACAAAGACGCTCGAATCCCATCCCTGTATCGATATGGTTTTCTGGTAGTGCTTCCAGACTACCATCTGCTTTTCTGTTAAATTGAATAAATACAAGATTCCAGATCTCTACAACCAATGGGTCATCCATATTTACCAAAGTAGCTCCATCAACTGCTTTTCTGGCCTCATCAGATCTAAGATCAATATGAATCTCCGAACAAGGTCCACACGGACCTGTTTCGCCCATTTCCCAGAAATTATCTTTTCGGTCAAACTCTAAGATACGCTCCGCAGGAACATGCTTCAACCAAAATGCTCTGGCTTCGTCATCCACTGGAAGGTTATCATTTTTGTCTCCCTCAAAAATAGACACATACAATCTGTCCTTATCCAATCCATAGACATCAATCAGTAATTCCCAGGCCCAGTCAATCGCCTCTTTTTTGAAATAATCTCCAACAGACCAATTACCCAGCATTTCAAACATGGTATGGTGGTAAGAATCTCTACCAACCTCATCCAGGTCATTATGCTTACCGGAAACACGAAGACACTTCTGAGTATCTGTAATTCTTCTGTTATCAGGAACCTGATTACCCAGAAAAAAATCCTTGAACTGGTTCATACCAGCATTAGTAAACATTAAGGTTGGATCATCCTTATTTACTATAGGAGCAGAAGGAACAACTTTGTGACCTTTAGCCGCGAAAAAATCTAAAAACTGTTGACGGATTTCTGTAGAAGTCATCTGATTTGGACGTCTTTTATAATTAAGAATAATGGCGCAAATATCTTAATAAAGTTTGTATTAAGGTAATATTTGCAGAAAATCCTGAATTCTTAGGATAAAGCCAAGAATTTAAGTCTCTAAACGGAATTATTTTGACATCTTAAGTACTTATTTGGAGCTTCTAACAAAGAATTTTCGTAAATTAACAAATATATGCCACCGAAAGGTGTTTTTGCATTCTAACAATAGTTAGTTTAACTAGCAGAACCAATTATTTTAATAGCACCAAGTAGGCCCCATTCTTTAATCTACTGAATATTAAATACTTATTATCCACCAAATTATATTTTTCTGTTTTTCTTTTGGATAATTAATACAGGATAGTAAATTTGGCTTGTGTTTTAAATGAGAAATCCATTAATGGTAACTGTTTTACACTTAAAACCCTTGATATTTTCTCATAAGAATTAAATTCTAATGGCTAAAGAAAAATTTATCTACAATACTCAGACCCTTAGGTATGAGAAAGTAGAAATTTCAACTAGAGAACGCATAATCAAGACCATTGCATTTTTATGCGCGGTCATCGTAGGTGGAGCTGTATTCACCGTATTGGTGTGGAACTTCTTTCCATCACCAGAGCTTACAAAAGAAAAGAATTACAATAAAAAGATTTCTGAGCAACTTATCGAGTTAGAAGGGGATCTTGAAAATATGAACTCGGTTTTAAATAACCTTCAGGAAAGGGATGCTTCTGTGCATAGAATCATGTTCGGCATGGATCCTATAGATGAAAATCTTTGGAATGGAGGTATCGGAGGTCATGACCCATTCAGTAATTTTATTTCAACGGATGATACAGGAGATCGATTAACTAAACTCAGACAGCGAGCTCTAAAATTAAAAAGACAAATCTCTATTCAGTCTTTATCACTGGATACGATCTCTCAGCTGGCAATTGAAAAAGAATCCATGTTAGCATCGGTACCTTCAATCAAACCGATTAGAGAGGATAAACTAAAAAAACAATTTAAATTCTTATCTGGTTTCGGAATGCGTCTGCATCCGGTACACCGAGTGAGAAAAATGCATACAGGTATAGACTTTACTGCTCCAAGAGGTACAGAAATTCAGGCGACTGGAGATGGAAAAGTTGTTAGTATCAAGAAAAAAGCAACTGGTTATGGCCACCATGTAATAATAGATCATGGATTCGGTTATAAAACTTTATATGCTCACATGAGTAAAATAACCGTTAGCAAAGGACAAACGGTTACCAAAGGTCAAACTATAGGTCTTGTTGGTAATACAGGAACATCCACAGCTCCTCACCTTCACTACGAAGTTATTTTCAATGGCAAAAAAGTAAATCCAATCAACTATTGTATGGATGGATTGAGTCCAGAAGAATATGAAGAGTTAACCAAACTTGCACAGCAAGCCAATCAATCATTTGATTAATAAAAAAGCCTGACCAAAGCGTCAGGCTTTTTTATTACATGCTTCATCGATAATTTCATTCATAAAATCAGAATATCCTTATCTTAACCGCTAAGCGATAAACCCTAATTATATGAATTGTAAGAACTGTAATGCTGAACTTCGAGAAGAAGAAAGATATTGTTATAACTGTGGACAGAAAAACAGTCAAGGAAGACTGACCACAAAAGCTTTTTTACAGGAAAGCTGGCAGGAATTTCTTCGATTTGACAAGCGCTTCTTCAGAACTTTTGGTACCCTCCTAATTCCAGGTAAGCTAACCAATGAAATCATTGCAGGAAAAAGAGCCAGGTATATAAAACCGCTGAGATTATATATAGGTCTATCTATTTTAATGATAGCCAGTATAAACATCTATCTTGAAAATCCCCTGGATACCGACGCCACTGAATTCGATAGTGTAAGCCTAACTATGGGTGAACAAGTTAAGATTCAATCAAAATCATTTGATCAGCTGGTGAAAGATCAGTTCGCCAAAGAAATATTGCTGGAACATAATCAAAGCCTAATTGAAAACCAGCTAGTGCAAGAAGAACAGGCTGAACAATTGGATTCAACTACCCTATCATTCATAAAGGAAAAGGATCTTGCAATTATTGACAACATGGAGATCATCCAATACAACTTCAATACTAATGAAATCATTAATATGGATGTCTCAATGGATGACATCTCTACTATGGATCGAAAAGACCTTTACGAAAAATACGAAATCACAAACTGGTTCAATAAAAAGCTGTTAACGCAGAACATCCGCTTTATCAAACAGGGATCAAATTTCTTATTATTTCTAATGCAAAAAGTTGGTATCTGCATTCTGATCATGATTCCATTTCTTGCACTTTTCTTGAAGTTATTCTATGTACGATCTACATTTTATTATTCAGAACACCTAAGCTTCTCACTGCATACGCATAGCTTTCTGTATTTATTGATAAGCTTACAAATGGGCCTTTCTTTTATTGTAAAGGATATGAGTCAGTTGATACCAGCAATAACGCTAAGTGTATTTCCACTTTACCTATTTCTGTCATTAAAGTTAGTTTACAAACAGAACTTTTTTAAAACATTTATCAAATTTGTTATAATTAATGCAGCATACCTTTTGTTGGCTGCTGTCTTTATAGTTTTACTTGCTTTCTTAAGCTTTTTACTCTTTTAATACTTCTTTATGAAATTACAGATACACATTTCTTTTTTACTGCTAATGATCTCCTGCTCGCTATTTGCACAGGTGGATGAATTAGAATTGATCTACAATTGGGATGACCCAGATATTGTTGGATCCTCATTCTATGAAAATAAGTATAATGAAGTTTGGGGCCTTGTACAGAATGGCGAAGAATATGCAGTAATTGGTTCTACTGATGGGACACATTTCTTTAGAATGGATGACTTAGCCGGATCAGAGGAACTTGAAAATGCATTTGTGGAGGGAAAAGCAACAGGCGGCGTTATTATTCACAGAGACTTTCATGACTACAACGGATACCTATATGCCGTAGCTGATGAAGGAGCATCCTCTTTACAAATCATTAAACTTGATCAACTTCCTAATGCGACTGAGGTGGTCTACGATTCTGATGCCTTACTACGCACAACACACAATATCTTCATTGATACAAGTGCTGCACTTTTATATGCTATGGGTGGTCGTGTCTTCGACAACGGTAATCAACAATTTTCACTAAGAATTCTCTCTCTGGAAGATCCTGAAAACCCAACTGTTGTAAACACTTTACCTAATCAAGATTTAAATTTACCTTATGTGCACGATGGCTATATCGAAGATGGAATAGCTTATTTTAATTGTGGATATAGTGGTTTGTATATAGTGGACTTTACAGATCCAGAGAATCCTGTATTTTTAGGCAGTATGACAGACTACGAGGATTCGGGTTACAATCATAGCGGTTGGTTACATGAGACTGCTCCTGTATATTATTTAGCAGATGAGAATCATGGTCTTAGAATCAAAGTAGTAGATGTTGAAGACTTCTCAGATATTGAAGTTGTGAATTTCATAGATGCCGAAACAGATTATCCAGAGGAATCTATACCACATAACTTAATTGTTATGGATAATTACCTGTATGTCTCTTACTACTTCGAAGGCGTACAAGTTTATGATATCACAGATGCATATAATCCAATTAGAGTAGCCAGTTATGATACGTATCCTATAGTGGATTTTAGTGATGACTACAATGGCAACTGGGGTGTTTATCCATTTCCTGGCTCTAAACGATTTGTAGCATCAGACATGCGAAATGGTTTGTTTGCTTTTGCACCTTATTCTGGAGATACAAACTCTACCAAAGAAACCTTCTCAGAAATACTGTTTGATATTGCTCCAAATCCTTTTATTGATAAAATTCAGATTAGTAGTGAGTTCTTTGAAACTAGCAAGGCCACATTTAAGCTATATGATCTAAATGGTAGACATATTTTTAATCAAACTTCTGAGTTGAATAAAGACCAAAACCAACTGGATATAGACTTACCAGATAACTTAAAGCAAGGCATATACCTGTTTGAACTAATACAGGAAACTGTTAAACTAAATGGCAAGCTTATCAAGTAAAAAAAATCCTGACTCTTCAGTCAGGATTTTTTTTAATATTTTTCCATAGGTGGTTACGCTGATATATAATTTGCTACTATATAATGTACGAGGGACGAAGTACGTTCTACTCCAACTTCATTAAGAATTTATTTTAGTCCCCCTTCAAAAAATCAAATTCCATTAGTATTAGCCTACTATTTTAACATTTTAGCGTAAGTATGTAATCTTAACCGGGTCAAAGGCCCGGTTTTTTTATTTGTATAAGACAAAATTCGTCAACTCATTTTGCTTCCCATATTCCTTTATCATATCCTTCTGCGTATTGCTAAAAGCTTTTGGAATAGTATCTCCCTTATTCAGCCAGTTGCTATAAAAAACTCGTACAAACTCTACCAACTGAATATTATCTACAACAGGAGAAAGCGTCATAATTACATATTTGACTCCTGCAAGCTTCAATGCACGGGCAAGCCCAAACATACCCTCAAAATTTGAAATATCTCCCAATCCGGAATTACAGGATGACAAGACAACCAATTCAGTCCCCACTAAATTCAAATCACACAGTTCTGCGGCACTTAGAATCCCATCGTAACTTTTGGTGAAAGTCAAAAATTCGCTCCCTAAATTATTTGCACCGGATAATACCAGGCAGGAATTGAACATAGAGTTATTAACGAGCTTGGTTTCAAGTAGGTCATTATTCATAGGTTCATAATGACCATGGGTTGCTATATGTATAAACCTTGGAGCATCTTTGTTTCCTAAAATCCCTACAAATTCCTCTTCTGTGGCTTCTTTCCCTTCTAATATCTCTAATTCTGATTCATCTTTTAAAAGATACTTCAATTGCTCAACTTCCAAAGCACTCCCTGAAAGATAGGGCCAATAAGAGCTATATGATTCTGATCGTTCCCTGAAAACAGGTTCATAATCTACCCCTCCAATTAGAAGACCTTTATCATTGGACTTATAGTCAATATTTTTGCTTCTTTCTAAAGAAGATACACTTGAAAGCATCAACAGGTCATACTTTTCCAGTACAAGTTCGCCATCAGGATTTTCTAAGGCACCTATATTAATCAAATTCAGTATACCCGTAGGGGAATAGAGTATTTCCCTTTTCTTATAAAGATAAGGTTCTAAAGGCGCCCAGATGGAATCGTATAGTAACTTGTTTTGCTGAAATTTAATGACATTAATTCCTCTGACATTTTCAGCAATTACATCTTCTTTCCTAAACATATTCTCTACGGTTTCCTTTGAGCATAAGGGAACAAAGGTCACCTCACCAGAGGCTGTTAATATAGAGGCACCAATCTGCCAATCCTTTGAATCTTTTGCGGTTTCAAACTCTAAGAATTGAATGTAAGCGTTTCTATTTTTCAATAGTTTCCGAACAAAACTTATATCCGTATACTTTAAAAGATTTTGGGAAGTTTGCGCAGAGTATTCTTCTTGAAGTTTTCGCTGTAGTGTATATAATAAAAGATTATCTTGCTGATTTGGATTCCTCAGCGCTCTCATCAGGTCAACTGAATCCTTCAACTCCAATAATCGACTATTAGATGTCTCGCTTAAATATTGATTGATATCAATATTAGACTTTAACTGTAACCCCTTAAAAAATAAAGATAATTTGAGACTTAAGGACTCCATCTCCTCCCCTCCAATGAAAGCTGCCCAAGACTGGACAACAAGGATATAATCATAAACTATACGCTCCAGATATTTTTCACGAAGGTCACTGGGTAAATAAGAATATATACCAACAACCTCTTTGATTGTTAAATCTGCCAATTCATTACAATAATCCTTCGCTTTAGTAGTATTCCCTGTTTTAACGTTAAGTTCGATTAAGGCATCTAAAACAAACCTGAGTCGTTTAAAATCTGAAGATTCTTTATCATTAAGATTCTGAAGATACAAATCTAAATTAGATGCTGCCGCTTCGTAATTACCTTCAGCAATCTCCACCTGAGCAAATACTAGTTTAGTATACCGAAAGGTTTTTTGACTTATTTTCTTAAGACTAGTTGTTTTATCTATATAAGCTCTAGCCTCTGAAACACTTCCTAGCTCTAAACAAACCTCTGTTAAATTTGAATAAAGCTTTGCAGCAATCTCCTCATTATTCATATTTGATTGAATAAAGATATCGAGTGCCTCCAATAGTAACTCTTTTGAACGATTATGGTCTTTCTCCCTTGTATGAATAGTGGACATATTTGCCTTGTATGCAATTAGGTCTCTTCCTTTTAATTGACCATCGCGTTCATTAAAAAACTGCTTCAAATAAAAACTTGCCTTTTCAGTAGCCCCAATATTAATATAGAGAACAGATAAGTTCTCGTAAAATGCCATGGCTATTTCATCCGAAACACTCTCAAATAAAGAACTATTAATTAGATCAAGATAAATATTCTCTGCCTTCTTGTATCTCCCCGATTTATAATAAAAATTTGCAAAATTAATTTTGTGTCTTGCAAGTGAAGCTAATTTTTTAGCAGAATCAAATTGGGTTAATTTAGCAATTCGTTCACACTCTAAAAAATAGTATTCTGATTTGGAAAGTTGATTTAAAGCACTAAACAAAGATGCCATTCTTCGCTTTCTATAGAAGTCATTAAAGCCATTGGCATTTGCAAAATTTGACTCTAGATATAGTGCTTGTTTATTTGCCTCATCCAATCTATTTAGCTTTATTAAAACATCTGCATAAAAAACATTGAAATCAAAGTTATACTTAAAGATTTCAGCATCTTTTCTCGATTCTAGAATTGCTAAACATTCCTCGTATTTATATTCAACTGAGAGAATATCATAAATAATCTTGATGGATTTGTTTTGAATCTGACTTACATTCTTTTTCAGTTCAAGAACCTTGTAAGCATATTCTAGGGAGAAGTCGTAATTATTTTCATAAAAATTAATTAGACTGCAGTTATATAAGCTCTTTATAGTCTGATCGGTATATTCATCACCAAACAGCACGTATACCTGCTGAGCACGATCGAAATAATCAGCACTTTTCACTCTATCTAGTCTGTAATAACCTAATGCAATACGGTATAGTGATTGAGCATATTCTGCAGATTCTTTACCAAACTTTTCTGCGCTAAGTGCTGCTGCCGATTCATAAATCTGTATTGCTGAATCATAATCACGCTTTTCCTTTCTGAAAAAGTCTCCCTGAACTAATAAACTATCAATTCCATCATCAATTTTAGGATCAATAGTTTTTTGTCCCCACAGGCATAGTGGAATGAATAAAACCAAAAAAAACAGAACCTTCCTTAACATAAATATCAGATCTAATCAGTAACAAAAATTTTCTTAGAACTGATAGAAAGAGATTCAGTATCCAAGATTCCTTCGAGATTGTAGATGATTGGCTTGTTTAAACTTAAATGGGAAAAGATAAAATCTAAAGGCTTATCATTAAATGTTTGGCCAGGATAAAACAAATCAAAATTAATTGCTTTTGTACTGGCTACTAATTTAATTTGATCCGTACCCAAAGGTTCTACTAGCTTGCAGACAGATTTAAGAGTAGTAGACTGTAGAGGAAACAATTTTACAGCTGAAGGATATAGCTGGTCAATATTGTTTTCGCTATCTACAAAATAGATATAAATAAATACAGGGCTATCGTTTATGTTTTTTATTCTCAAATCAAGATACTCGCCAATCTTAAAGGATTGGCAATTACTTTCATCCGTTCGCCCGGAATTACTGACCTTATCAATACTCCATTGAATATCGAGGTTAGAATGTTGTTCAAGTGGCTTTATCTTAATCAAATTATTATAAGCAATTACTTTCCTTTGAAAATGCTGATAGATCAGTAAAGGTGGGTATTCATCAAAGTTATTCTTCTTTTCAAGGAGTTTTTGACTGTTAGTTCTCATTTCCAGCGTTCGTTCTTTACGCTTTTCTTTCACTTCAAAAACTAAATCAGCTAAATCTTCATTATCAGTACATGTAGTCCATGGGCATTTCTTAAATAACTTCAAAAGTTCCTCCGAATCTTCAAAATTCTTTCTATCAAAATAGATATTCAGTTTGTCTTTTGGATGGATTTCATTTTCGACAAAAAAGACATCCGTATCGTCAATACTTAGTGCATCTTGTTCATTAAGCTGAATACTACCATCCTTATTAATGACGAGGTTCTCATGCTCGATGATAAGCTTAGGTGCTACCGCCGAGGTATCTCTTGTCCCTTTTGGATAGACGACTAAACGACCACCTCTAGTAAGTGTTACCTCTGGACTAAGAATACTGCGTTGCTTATTTTTTCTAAAAAAAACTCCCTGCGGAAAAGGACTACGGTCAACACCATCTTGCCAGATTAACTGATCTAAATCTCCTTCGGTACTTGGCTTTTGAGAAGTTGCAAACTTATCCGACATGAACAATTCAATATGTCTTACCCAGTCAGAATACGTATAGTCTTTATCACAATGCCTAAGACGCTCAATAAGGGCATAGGTAAATACTCCAAATTTCTTATCACCTTCCCCAAATTCAAAACTCTTGTCTGCATAGGAAGAGCTATACATACCCACTATATGTGCCATGCCTTTAGTGGAATAACTATTAGAACAATTGTCAATTGAAAATTCAATTTGCTGCTCCTCATAATCAGGCATAGGAACATCTGTTCTAAGACTCTGTACTTTTTGATGCTTACCCCTACTGAATGAACCTGAATGACAAGCATCGAATATCAAGACCATTTGCCCCGAATCACCTAGCTTTTCCCGAATTGGTCGGATTGCAAGATTCAGTTCATCATCCAATATATACTGATCTAATTGTGGTTCAACTTCATTGAAAGTGCTTAAAACGATTGCCTCGTCAAGATTATCTTCACACTCATCATCATCATAATCAAAAATTTGAGTCCCATGGCCGGTATAATAAAAAAGTGCAACATCCGATGGTTTGACCTTATCCAGAAGCGCCTTATTCATTTGATTAAATATCGTTCCTTTCGACAGACCATTTGCATTAAGAACCTCACATTCAAAGCCTTGCGCCTCCAATACGAACTTCATGTAAAACAAATCATTATCCACAGATTTCAAATCTGAAAGGTTGGAATTTGGATAGTATTCTTCTATCCCAAGCAGAAAGGCATATTTATTGCCTTGGCCTAATACTGATGAGGCAAGAATTATAAGAAAAAGAAGTGTTTTTATTTTTATGTAGAACATGCAGGTTTTAGTTTCAGTCATCTATTCAATTTTAATAAAAAGGGAATAAAACTCAAAATCTGTATGTTATTAAATGAGTGATTGCAAATTTATACCCTTATAAAACAAATTTTCTCCATAAACTAGTATACTTGTTCAATAATTCCCTCGCTTGGGCATTGTAATAATGCTGTTTGTTTTTTGCAATTTCTTCAATAATTAGCCTAACATCTTCTTCTGGCCTATTTAACAAAAGTAACACTTGGATTTCCATCCAATCCAAATGCATTCGATCCACTTCTAAAAGCTGATCACTTGCTCTACCGAGTTGTATTTGTTTTAGTACTAATTCGTAATCTTTAGCAGTAAAAGCATTTAAAACACTTGAAATTATTGGATTTAAAGGCCTTGCTGATTCCTCAATAGCAGGCAGTTCACCGTTCCCTCCCTTTGCATTTAAAGAAGTTTCTGATAGATTTTCATAAAGCGAAGACAAACCGTTCTCTGCAAGAGCATCATTTGAATAGTTGACACCTGAATACGTGTATAAGCCTGCAAAGATTAGTATTAAAGCAGCTGCAGCAATAGAAGTCACCTTTCTAAAATCCATAGGAACAACCTTAGCCTGGTTCTCTTCAAAGAAACCAGATTCCTTTAGTTCAGATTCAACTTTACTAATAATTGAGTTAAAAGTAATTCCAGCCTTTATAGCTTTCAGCTCCTGAAATTCCTTCTTTGTTTTTTCGGATGCATTTACTTGGTTCAAAAAATCTTTACGTTTTACAGTTTCCATTTTACCATTTAAATAATCCATCATTTCTTGCTCAGAAATCATAAACTTTTATTTTTAACTAAAGATTTCAATCGTTTTAAACAACGACTTTTTTTGTTTTTGACATAAGATCTTGTGTAATTCATTCGCTCGGCAATCTCGTCGAAATCAAGCCCATTTACGAAGTAATGTGTCAATAATTCCACACACCCTTCATCAAGGCTCTCCCTCATAACTTTGAATACTGACCGTACCTCCTCATAATATGTCGTTGGTTCATCAGAGTTCCTTTCCTGAAACTCTTCTTGGGCTTTAGTTGCTTTTATTTCACTTTTAATCTTGTTATAAAAGTTATTCTTACATACGCCACTAAACCAGGCTTCAATATTTTTCACTTCACTTATACTTCCATCTTCCACCTTAAGTGTAAATGTTAAAAGTGCATCATGAAAAATATCTACCTTGTCCTCCACATTAAGATCCTTATAGCGTTTAGCCGAAAAAATCTTATTGTACAAAGCCCCATACAAGTGTTTGAAGGCCTCGTCCCGGTTAGTTTCTATTAGTGTAATTATACTTTTGTCCAAATCGGAATACTATTTTTAGATGAATAAGCGATTTCTAAAAATTTGTAGATCCAAATTTCATTAGTAAACTATGGTTTTTTACGTTCTAATTAATAGTAGTTTTTTTCTTATGTAAGTAACCACTTGGATCCATTTTTTTTAAAAAAAAAGAGAACCACTAAACAAAAGCCTTTCTTATCTTTGAATAAAAAAAAATTGAAATACACGTTCATCTATATATTTCTGAGTATTTGCTTTATTAGCCTACTACCGCAAACAGCTGTAGCGCAAAAGAAAGGAGGTCCGCCAGTAAACAACCAAACTCAGCCACCAACCGGCTTTCAATCAGATGACTTTTTTCTACAGGACTCCACTGATTTAGAACAAGATAGCGTTCAGCAAATCGTATTGGACACCTCTGATGCTATTCTTATAAAAGCATTCGATCCATACAAAGAACGATTCATTTCAGATACCACACTGAATCCCTTGTTCACTCAATTTGACCCTGCAAGAAAGAACAAATGGCAACACGTACATGCGGGTAATGTAGGGACTCAAACCTACCCCCTATTATTTAATTCTGAATTCAATAATCGCGGAAGACAATGGCGAGACCAGGCCTTCAGAGTGTATAGTCAACAGGAAGATGATTTTGAATTTTATAGATTGACGCAAGCCATTACCAGAGCTAGTTTCTACATGAAGCCAACTACGGAAAAAGGCTTATTCAACGTCCGCTTCGGGAGAAGCTTTGCTAATGACTTAAATGTTTCTCTGTATTATAATAAAGGTAATCAATCTGCTAACTTCCAAAATTCAGAAACTATTTTCGAAGATCTACGAGTAGGTATTCGATCCCACTCCATTAATCGAGCTTACAATTGCTTTTACTTGTTTTCCTTTAGCCGAAATGAGGTAGAACATAACAACGGAATAAGAACACTAACCTCACCAAATGATACGGATCCTGAACTGGTCAGTATCAATAGTAGTGCAGCAAATACCAATATCAGACGATTTAAGCACCTGTTTAGACATAGCCTAAGCCTAGGAAAAGAAGAAAGTGCCTACAAGCTGAGTCTTGCACATCAAGTAAGTCTATTCAATGATCGATACAGATTTGCTGACACAGGAATTAACAACCAGTTTTCCAACACTTTTTATGCTAATTTCAATGCACTTGATTTGGAAGGGGGGCTACGTATGTACTCTGAAACACAAGTCTTTGAAAACAGAGTCAGTCTACTTGCTATCAAACACGGAACGTATAACAAAGAAGAACCCACAGAACGTATCTTTCTCTTGGAAGGCGGCATCAGCAATCAGCTAATTAGCCATCTAATGGAACCTGTTACTTCAAATCTTAACGCCTTATCTGTTTTCGGAAGATTAGACTGGAAACTATTGGAAAATATTCAGCTAAACACGACTGCAAACCTAGGATTTGGAGCCGCTGCAGGAAGCTATCAACTACATCCAAGCGTTAAAGTTCGCCTTAAAGATTTTATTGAAGTAAACGGAGGACTTGACATTCACGCCTTACTTCCTTCATTTCATCAGCAAGTACTCCTTGTAAATCAGCAAGAAATATGGGCCAATAATTTCAACACCGTAAGGAACCAACGTATTTATGGGCAGATGAAATGGAAGAAGCTTATTCCATTCCAAATAGGACTATCGCAGCATAGTATCCAAAACTATGTATACATGGACCAGAATCAATTGATGCAACAAGCGGATAACAACATAAATATCCAGCAGATAAGTGCAGGAATACAATTGAAACTTTGGAGAATACATCTCGACAATGAAGTCTACTTCCAAAACATAAACTCAACCTTGATTCGGGGACCAAAACTCCTAGGCAACCACAGTTTATATTATAAAGGCCACTTATTCAAAAAGGCTATGTGGTCAAAATTTGGCTTCGACCTAAGAGCACATGACCCTTTTCAGATCTATGCTTTTCAACCTGCTGTTGGTTCGTTCTATCTTCAGGATGATTTCACGACCAATTGGCAGCTAAATTTAGATGGATTCTTTGCGTTCAAGATTCAGAAGTTCAGATTTACATTCCGTATAATGGATATCTTAGCACCGCTTAGAGAGGAATTCCTATTCTATCAACATACCTATGCTTTCGAACCACTGGATTACAGATTAGGTATTAGCTGGGATTTTGTGGATTAAAAAAATAAGACAGCAAGAATAGCACGATATCCTTACTATCTTAAATAATTGTTCCCAATTAATCATCTATTATTGTTACACAAGTATACGGATAGCTTTGTGCTTAAAAAAACCAAAAAAAGCCAATATTCAAGGCTGCAAAAAACAAACTTACAAGGATAAAAACCTGATAAACAACAACCTAAATCTAAACAATCAAGACTACAAAAAAAGGGCAGCAAAATTTGCTGCCCTTTTTTTGTTAAAATTTGTATCCTGCATTTAACGAGAGCGTTTGCTGTCGCAATTCTGCACCATCTATATCTATTGGATTCAGATTAGCCAAACCAAAACGATATTGCAAACCTAGGTCTACCTGACCAAGATCGATTCCAAGGCCACCTACAAGACCATAGTCTGTTCGATTTATTAGGTCTGTTGTGCCGCCCCAAATAAGATCAGTATCAATACCTCCGCCGAAACCTAGAACTTTAACTCCCATAGTCTCCTTTGCACTAAAACCATAAGACACATAAGGTCCAGCACTTAGAAAGAATTTCTTATCATTAGCCAAGTCCACGTTATACTTTAACTGAAGAGGTATATCGATATTCATCAGGTCGATATCAACGAAACCTCTTACTAAACTACCTAACAAATCAACATTGGCATGATACCCCTTTTTGGAGATCAAACCGGCTACCTGCACACCAAAGCGATCATTGATGGCATAATCATAGGTCAAACCAAAGTTATAACCAAAGTCAACTCTAGTATTTAAGTCTACCAGCTCACCCACACTGATAATACCTTCGGTATCTGTCAATTCAAATATATCGGAAGCTTCGCTAACATCTACGATCAAAGGAATGACTTCAAAGAGATCATCGTTTAAAGTAAATGAGTTACTGTTAATACCTAACTGAACACCTAATTCCTGCCCTCTAATCAATCCGGATACGAATAAAAGGATCAAAACTCCACTAAACTTCAATTGTTTCATATTAATTTGATTTGAATAAAATAATTGATGATTATACTTCATCTGTTCAACACATCAAATAAACTGCCTTTTTTCAACAATCCATACATCACACTTTAGGCAAATTTTAACAGGTATTAAAAGACTAAAAAAACGAATAGCAGGACAATAAACCGCTAGCATGTTCATTCATTGAAGATTATGACTAATATTTAAGTCTATGACGAAATAGAAATCTTAAATCTTAAGCTAAGTTTTCAGGATATTTAATAAACTTTAACAGCTATTATAAACTACATTAGCCAATTTTTCCCGCTCTATTATCAATTCGGCCCCCTTCATAAACTTATCAACATTAAAAAGCATTTCCCTTTTTGTAATTGATTAATATTACAGCAAAAGCAATCAATAAATGATAGAACATTTGGATAAAGCCCTAGCTCAAGGAATGGATTATAAATCCTACAGATCAAAGGTTGAAACCCTTTTCAACGAAGGAAAGACCACAAATGATGATAACAGAGATTCCATGCTCCACTACACGAAACTCAACATGCAACGCATGAATAAGTGGGACAAGATCGCTAAGCTTACTGAAGCTTCTATCGATCAAATGCAGTCTATTTCCAATCCTGAAACCTGGATCGTACTTACGGAAGGCTGGTGTGGCGATGCAGCACATGCACTACCTATTCTTCACAAACTCTCGGAAGCCAGCGATAAGGTGGAGGTCAAATATATACTAAGAGATGAGCATCCTGAGCTCATGGATCAATTCCTTACAAATGGAGGTCGTTCCATTCCAAAAGTCATTCGCTTGGATGCAAACACAAATGAGGTATTGACCACTTGGGGCCCAAGACCTGCAGTGATTCAAAATAGAATCCTAGAGAACAAAAACTCTAGTAATCCTATCCCCTATCAGGAATTGAGCATGGAAACACAGAAGTGGTATGCTAAGGATAAGGGGAAGACGATACAGTTGGAATTTTTACTCTAAGCAAAACAAAAGAACTTTATCAGGTACACCCGATAAAGTTCTTGCCAATTAAAAAAACTGTTGATCGTTCAATAAGCAAAGTGCTTATGCTTTATCTATACGCTGATGACTGCGGGTGATTCAGTATATGATTTATACAAAATTCGGTCAACAGCTAAAGATTCTGCCAGAAAATCTCCGAAGCTTGCCAGATAGTGTTCTTTCACACCTTTTATTTCAACGGCAAGTGAAGAT
>OMKD01000104.1 GCA_900299495.1 Sphingobacteriales bacterium | reverse complement strand
GTACAAAAAGAATTGGCTTCTATGCCAAGTATGGAACTACCAACGGGGACTTACGGCAAAGAATACAAAGCACTAAAAGACTTCAAAAAATTGGTGCTAATGGTTGCCGGAGCAGCTGCTAAAATGCAGATGGATGGAGCGCTTAATCTTAAAAATGAACAGGAGATTATTACTAACGTCGCAGACATGCTAATCGATGTGTACTTAGTTGAATCTGCACTTTTGAGAGTGGACAAACTTTCTGGTATGGATACAAAGGTTCCTCAGGAAATCTATGATGCAATGCTTAAAATCCTTATCCACGATAAGACGTTCAGCATGCAGAAACATGCAACAGATGCATTGGCATCGTTTGCAGGTGGAGATCTTTTGAAAACCATGCTAATGGGACTTAAGCGATACACAAAGTACCCAGTACAAAATGTAAAAGAACTAGGAAGAACTATTGCCGATTACGCAATCGAATTGAACGGTTCTTTCTTGTAAGAATATTTTGAGTTACGATATGGATATAAAGGCACTATCAGATGATAGTGCCTTTTTTTATTAACTAATCTTACTCCAGCCCTTTGCACGAGGACCATAATTATCCATCCACCATTTTAGGCGTTGATTGGCAGCAGAAGCAAGATTAGGGTCTTTATCCATGATCAGTTTTGCCAATTGACGAGCAGTTTGGAGTATAATTCCATCCTTCGCTAGATCCGCAATTTTTAAATCTAAAACACCAGATTGCCTTGTCCCAGCAATAGCACCAGGACCTCTTAATTTCAAATCTGCCTCTGCAATTTCAAAGCCGTTAGTTGTACGAACCATAGTCGCAATACGCTCTTTACTTTCAGCAGATAATTTAAAACTACTCATCAATATACAATAGGATTGCTCTGCACCACGCCCCACACGACCTCTCAATTGGTGTAATTGAGACAGACCAAAACGCTCTGTGTTTTCTATGATCATTATAGATGCGTTTGGAACATTTACACCGACTTCAATAACCGTAGTGGCTACCATAATTTGTGTCTCCCCATTTTTAAAACGCTGCATCTCAAAATCCTTATCGGCGGGTTTCATACGTCCGTGGACAACAGAAATCTCATAATCCGGACGAGGAAACGATCTTTGTACAGATTCCAAGCCTTCTTCCAGGTTTAAAAGATCCAATTTTTCTGATTCTTCGATCAATGGATAAACAATATATGCCTGTCTACCCTTTTCCAATTCTTTCCGCAAAAATCCAAACACAGAAGCCCGATGGTTTTCTGTTTTATGCATGGTCTGAACGGGCTTACGCCCCATAGGTAACTCATCGATAACCGAAACATCAAGATCACCATAAAGTGTCATAGCTAAGGTTCTTGGGATAGGAGTTGCAGTCATAACTAAAATATGAGGCGGAAGTGGACTTGCCTTCTTCCACAATTTAGCGCGCTGAGCTACCCCAAATCGGTGCTGCTCATCCGTAATTGCAAGCCCCAGATTATGAAACACTACTGGATCTTCAAAAATAGCATGAGTACCAACCAAAATATTTAAGTCCCCACTTGCTAGATCCTCCAGTATAGCTTTCCTATTTTTACCTTTTACTGAACCTGTCAGCAAATCAACACGGACATCCATTCCTTCGAGATACCCTGTAATGGAGTCCATATGCTGCTGGGCCAAAATCTCTGTTGGAGCAACCATACAAGCCTGAAATCCATTATCAATAGCAATAAGCATACACATCAATCCCACCATAGTCTTACCGGATCCAACATCTCCTTGTAAGAGACGATTCATCTGAACCCCCTTCTTCATATCAGAGCGAATCTCTTTGATTACGCGCTTTTGAGCTCCTGTTAACTCAAACGGAATCTTTGTTTCAAAAAAAGTGTGGAAAACTTCTCCAACATGCTCAAAGACATAGCCTTTATTTTTTAATTGACGGCCATATTTATTTTGAAGAAGTCCCAATTGAAGAAAGAATAATTCCTCAAATTTCAAGCGATTACTTGCTGCTTGAAGCTCTTTCTCCGTTTTAGGAAAATGGATTGCTCGGATTGCCTCTGCTCTTGGTATGAGCTTTAGTTTTTGAAGTAAATAGTCTGGTAGATTTTCTGGAAAATCTGATGCTTGAGCTTTCGCAAAAATACCCGCTACCAATTTGCGACGCCCCTTACTGTCCAATCCAGAAGAATTCAATTTGTCTGTACTTGGATACACCGGGGCAAAATATTTCTGTTCACTGCTGTTGGCTTGCCTAAGTTCTTCAATTTCTGGATGCGCAATAGACAGTTTATCACCATAAGAATTGACACGTCCATAAACTACATAGGATTTACCCACAACCAATTTATCCTGCATGTAAGATGCTCCTTGGAACCAAACCAATTCAATAGTACCCGTATCGTCTCTCAACTTTGCAACCAATCGCTTTCTCCGACTTTGACCTTCCATCGTTAAGCGACGCAGAACTCCTTTTATCTGCACTTCGCCACTCTCAGGATGCAATTGACTGCAGGATTCAAACTTAGTCTTATCTATATACCGAAAAGGGTAGATAGAAAGTAAGCCTCGAAAAGTGAAAACTTCAATCTCTTTTTTAAGGATATCAGCCCGTTTCGGACCTACTCCTTTCAGATATTCTATAGGTGTATCTAATAAATTATTTCGCATTCGGTATAACTATATAATTGTAGAACCAAAAAAGCCTGTGTAGTGTTTCTAATGCATAAATGCCCTTCAGAAGAATCGGAGCATAAAAACTAACAAAAACAATAGTATTCTACCAATATTTTATTGGTATATTTGCACAAATTTGAAGAGATGGAGACTAAGAGACAAAAGCAGGTAGC
>OMKD01000103.1 GCA_900299495.1 Sphingobacteriales bacterium | reverse complement strand
TATTTTTGGTCATGATATCGAATAAAGACCTAGCAAAACAGTTTAAACTTTTAGGTGATCTGATGGAGCTTCACAAAGAAAATCCATTCAAAATCAGATCATATAATAATGCCTATATCGCTCTGAGAAAATTGCCGGAGCCTGTTGCCGAGCTTTCTGAAGAAGAGCGGTCAGGAATCAAGGGTATAGGTAAAGCTATAAACTCCAAAATCACTGAACTCGCATCTACAGGGAAAATGAGTACCCTTGAAAGATATCTGCAAGATACTCCCAAAGGAATAGTAGAGTTACTTCAGATAAAGGGACTTGGTCCAAAGAAGATACGTGTGATTTGGAAAGATTTAGGAGTCGAAGATATAGGAGAACTCTTGTATGCCATCAATGAAAATCGGTTGATTGAGTTGAATGGATTCGGTGCAAAGACGCAGGAAGACTTGCGTCAGAAATTAGAATATTTCCAACAAAATATTGGTAATGTCCACTTTGCATTATTACATGAATTTAGTGAGCAAATCGAAGCTTTAATATTAGAAAATAGAAAAGAGAATGATATGGTAGAGCGTTTTGGCGTATTTGCTAATCAGGAAACTGTTGGAGAAAAAGTCCAACTTGCCATGAATTTCCCTTTACCTAAAAGTATAATTGAGCAATTAAAACTCGACATATTAGAAGATGCGGGGGAAAGGGTAGTGGTACAGTCAGATACCGGCTTGGAAGCTGAGTTGGTGTCAGTATCCCCTGATTCTTTTGGTTCGTTTCTCCTGAGTCATTCCGTCTTGCCTGCCTCAATAACTTTAGATAATAATGCAGGGTTTATCGATGAAAAGAGTTTCTTTGATTCCAAACAACTTGGTTTTATCCCATCACCTGTAAGACATCTAGATCATGTATGGGACTTTGCAAAGTCAGGTAACATGTATCCTATGATTCAAGTTGAGGATATCCAAGGAGTCATCCATAATCATTCGACTTATTCGGATGGAATGAATAGTATGGAAGAAATGATTCTAGCTGCTCAGTCAAAAGGCTACACATATATGCTAATGACCGATCATTCAAAATCAGCATTTTATGCTAATGGTCTCAAAGAAGATCGATTAGTTGAGCAATGGGCCGAGATAGATGCATTAAATGCAAAGTATTCAGATTTTCAAATGCTTAAAGGTATAGAATGCGATATTCTAAACGATGGAAGTCTTGATTATGATGACGAAATACTTAAACAATTCGATGCGGTAATTATTTCTGTACATAGTAATCTTAGAATGGATGAGGAAAAGGCTACTAATAGGATTTTGAAAGCAATAGAGAATCCTTATTCAAGCATTTTAGGCCATCCAACAGGAAGACTATTATTAAGTAGAAAAGGGTATCCTTTAGACCATATAAAGATTATTGATGCTTGTGCAGCAAATGGTGTTCATATAGAATTGAATGCAAATCCTTGGCGATTGGATTTGGATCCTGAATGGATTCCTTATGCCATGCAGAAAGGCATAAAAATCTCGATTAATCCAGATGCCCATTCTGTTAGAGGAATCGATGATATTAAATATGGTGTTCTTGCCGCCCAGGGCGGTGGTTTAACTAAAGATGCTTGTTTGAATGCTGTTTCCGTGGAAGATTTTATGGCTTCAATTAAAAAATAAACAGGTTCATTCTAACTTTGGCCATTTTTAGTTACCTATGTGCAATAATTATTAAAAAGAAATTTCACTGGTTCATATGAAGTATACGTTTTATATTTTCGGATTATTGATTTTAATGTTTATATCTTGTAAGCAGCAACAAGAAAATCAAACGTCAAAGGTGGATCCCTTTTCCATTATTGCGAAATCCACAGATTTAGCAGGGGGCATAGAGAATTGGAATTTCAAAACAGAGGTAAAATTTGGAGTAAATAAAGTAGTTTATTCTGGAGATAAACCATACGAAAAGAATGAAATCCATATTTATGAATTTGGTGATCGAGCAAAAAAGCGGATTTCTTTTGAAGACGATGCAGGATCATTAAAGACTTATGCACAATTATCTGGGCAATACTTTAGCTTTACAAATGAGGTGGAGGATACTTTACAGAATAGTTCTTTCCTTGCTAAAGAAATGAATGCAGCATATCTCCTTTCTTGTGTTCCATTTAGCATAAGTGAACTCGAAGGGCAAATGGTATATATGGGGGTTGATTCCGTTACCCACACTGAATTGTCAGAGCTTGTCGTAATTAATGGGGATTCAGAAAAATGGTGGTTTTATTTTTCACAAGATAGTGGAATGCTTTTGTCATTCATTCATTTAGCCAATGGAGTTAAAATTGAACATGTAATCAAGGCTAGGCAGGATTTTAATGGTTTTACTTTACCTGTTTATATCAAAAGGTATAATATACTGAAAGGAAAGAAAAAATTGCTAGAGGATGTTTATGTTGGGAACAGAACATTTAAATAAAAAAAGAGGCACAATTTTGTGCCTCTTTTTTTATTTACAGAGAAACATCATTCTCTGGTTCCAATTTTTTATCATTAGAAACAA
Source organism: Sphingobacteriales bacterium (assembly GCA_900299495.1). Taxonomy (GTDB): domain Bacteria; phylum Bacteroidota; class Bacteroidia; order Chitinophagales; family Saprospiraceae; genus AM-2324. The sequence goes on along the minus strand of OMKD01000103.1, from coordinate 11,410 downwards.
ACTTATCGTTTAGATCGGTATGTATCCCAATATTGAACCTTGTGATTTCAAATTCTTCAAAAGGTTTTACTCCACTCTCATTAGTAAAGTCTGGATTGAACATGCCTGTTAGGTAATACTCGCCATAGATCACAAATTTATCTCTTAAACCAATAGAGAATCTTGGGATTAAATTGAAAGGCTCAACTCTATCAGAGAACCACTCTCTAACATTTTTGATTTTATCCTTGCGTTCACCTCTAGGGAATATTTTATGCTTATAATGGAAATTATAACTAGCGGTTCCGCTTGCACCCACTATTAGTTTTTTTCCTATCCCGAAGTAGATGCCACCAGATGGACCTATTGACCAAGTTCTGTGCTTGTGTCTGTCACCTGCTGCATCATCATAGATGAAACCAAAATTGTTGGCTGTAACACCGTAAGCATACAGTATTTCTTTTTTTCCTTTTACTTTTTTCTCAATTGGGATACCCCATGAATATCTAGGAACTGTACTTAATTCTTCGCCATTTAGGGTAACTGTAGAAAATGTTAATTGAGCCTGTAGGCTTCCGATCATCAAAAGTGTAAAAACACTCAATAAGCAATATTTTTTCATAAAATGGGTTTGGTTCAACGAATTACTCTAATTTATAAAATATGTTGACATATCAATATGAATTCCGTATTTATTCTTAACGACTAATACAGGAATAAAAAGTTGCATAAAATTCATTTGGCAGTAGAGTGAACAATGATTTAATTTAAAACTTTATAGTATTGCTAAGGATTGTTAACAGCTCATTAACAAATATTCGACTTGAATTAACAAGAGTTGTTTTTAATCCTTTTAAATTTGAACCAAAACCTTTTTATAACTTTAATTAATTCTATCATGCTTAAGAATGTAAAATTAGGTCTTCTTGCATTGGCAATGGGTGCTACTATGGTAGCTTGTCAGAATGAAGGTGAAAACACAGATGCAGCGGCAAACGATGCAGCACCAGCGGTACAACCAGTATCAAATGAAAGTAGTTCATTAGTAAATGATCAAGCTACTGCAGCTCCAGCTGGTCCTACAACGACAATTACTTTTGATGAGTCTGAATATAACTTCGGTACAGTTGATGCTGGTGAAGTTGTAGAGCACACGTATACATTTACAAATACAGGTGCTGAGCCATTAGTTATTTCAAATGCAAAAGGATCTTGTGGATGTACAGTTCCTGATTGGCCAAAAGAGCCTGTTATGCCTGGTCAAACTGGTGAGATTCGTGTGAAGTTCGATTCTAAGAATAAGAACAATACTCAAAGAAAGAAAGTAACTATTACAGCTAATACGGAGCCTGCTCAAACATTCCTTTATATCTCAGGTGAGGTTAAGGGTGTTGCTAAGCCAGCTCAGCCAGTACAGGTTACTCCTCAGGCGCAATAATCAATTGCTCTTGAATATAAACCTAAAAAGGCCATTCAGTTTTGAATGGCCTTTTTGTATTTTAGCAAAAAAATAGAGATTCTATGAAGAAATACCTGTCAATGATCAAGTTTTCGCATACCATATTTGCGCTTCCTTTTGCAATATTAGGATTTGCAATAGGTACACTTAGACTTGATGCTGGTGTAGATTGGATGTTGTTTATTTATGTTTTGCTGTGTATGGTATTTGCCAGAAGTGCAGCGATGGCATTTAACAGATATATTGACAGAGATATTGATGGTGCTAATCCACGAACAGCTGTGCGCGAAATTCCATCTGGTCAGATTTCTGCTCGATCCGCATTACTATTTACCTTGTTTAATTGCTTGGCTTTTATAATTGTAACGGCATTCATTAATTCGATATGTTTTTATCTTTCTCCTATTGCGCTTCTGGTTGTTTTGGGGTATAGCTATACAAAACGATTTACCTTCTTATGCCATTTGATTCTTGGTCTCGGACTTAGTTTAGCTCCTGTGGGTGCTTACTTGGCTGTCACAGGACAATTTGATTGGACTCCAATATTTCTAGGTTCTGGGGTGTTGTTTTGGGTTGCAGGCTTTGACATAATCTATGCGCTACAGGATTCTGATTTTGATAAGGAAAAAGGTCTTTTCTCTATACCATCTTTTTTTGGGAAAAATAAAGCACTTTGGATCTCAAGGTCCTTGCATGTGATTTGTGCGATTGCCTTAACGCTTGCAATAAAATCCTTATTGGATCCTATGGAAATTGGATTTGCATTTGGGATCGCAGCATTATCCGTTTTTTGCTCCCTACTTATCTATCAGCATTCATTGGTCAAAGCAAATGACCTTAGCAAAGTAAATCTCGCTTTTTTTACCACGAATGGAATTGCCTCTATTGTTTTTGCATTTATACTTGTTGCTGGATTGTATCTGGCATAAAAAAAGGGGCTTTTAAGCCCCTTTTTTTATATTTTCTTCACCAACGCAATATATGTAGGAAAGTGATCGCTATAGCCACCTAGGTATTCACTTCCTCCGAATGTTCTCAAAGGATACCCTTTGTATTGCCCTTCTTTAGTAAACATCCAGTTCTTTTTGAAGACGTATGCTTTTTTGAAGAAAAAGCCATCTTCATTCATTAGATCTTCAGATACTATGATTTGGTCAAACAGATTCCAGTTTCCTCGATAACAAAGTGTACCGTCACCATTCTTATGGATATCATAGAACGGATTGTAAAGATCGTTCTCAGCTACATATGACTTATCATATTTTGCTCTTAGGTGTCTTGTTACAGATTTGTTGTAAGGATCATCATTAAGGTCACCCATTACAATAATCTGAGCTTCCTCATCTTCTGCATAAATCTCATCAACAATCTTACGACAAGTTTTTGCTGCTTCAGCTCTTTTAGGGGCTGATTTTTTCTCTCCACCCGATCTACTTGGCCAGTGATTTACTAAAATATGTACTTTTTCACCGGAAAGAATTCCACTTACGTGTAGGATATCTCTTGTATATCTTTTCTCTCCATTTACTTCCGGAAGTTCAACCTCTACAGATCTACTATCGATCAGCTTAAAATACTTTGGATTGTATAGTAAGGCATTATCAATTCCTCTGAAATCATTTGTTTCATGGTGAGCAATCTGATAATCTCTAGAAGCTATACCGCTTTGTTTTACTAAATCTTCCAGAACACTGCGGTTTTCAACCTCACATACACCCAACACTGCAAGACCGTCAGGACTTAGGTTTGTACCGATTTGAGAAATTACTTTATCCAATTTGGATAATTTATCCATATAAAGTGCAGTATTATACGCCTTTGAACCTGAAGGAGTGAACTCTTCATCGTGTTTATCAGGTGTATCAAGTGTATCGAATAGATTTTCAAGATTATAAAATCCTACCAGATTAATTTGATATTGTTGTTCCTGTGCTGTGCTCGTTAAACCAATACATAACAGCATGGAGAAGAAAAAATATTTCATATGTTCTATGTGTTTTCGAATTTCGCTGCAAAAATAAGGTTAATTTTTAATATGCCTTCTAAGTAAGGTCACATTATTGTAATGCCAATGTGAAATATAGAATAATTACTTGCTGTATTTCATTAAAACGAATCAAAAAGGTATTTTTGTGTGCTAATTTCGATTTGATATAATCAAAATACTTAGAATGAAGTTAAAATCATTGTTATTAGGTTTAATCTTTCTTGGTTTGCCGGGTCTGGTTTCCGCTCAATTGATATTGTTCAAAGGGCAGGTAAAAGATCTTGAAACTGGCGAGGTTTTGCCAAATGTCTCGGTTAGTTGTGAACTGGACCGAACGACTACTAATGAAGAAGGTAGATTTTCCCTTAATCTTCCAAGTGATGTAGAAACTCTAACATTTACATTTGAAATCAATGGCTTTGAAACACAATCGAGGCTTGTAGAGGTTAACTCCATGGATGTAAAAGATCTTGGCGTTATTGATCTGAAAAGTACAGTAGACAACCCTGATGAGCTTATTCCAGTGGTTTTGATTTCAGATTCTGATTTAGATGATGCGAATTCAAATCAAAGTGTATCCTCTCTTGTAGGAGGTACTAATGATGTATTTACAAACACAGCGGCATTTACCTTTAGTGCAGCACGTTTCCGTATCCGTGGATTGGACGGAATGAATACTTCCGTGTTCTTCAATGGAATTCCAATGAATGAATTGGAAAATGGTCGAGTTTACTGGAGTACCTGGGGTGGATTGAATGATGTAATGAGAAGCCGTGAAACCAGTGTGGGGCTTGAAGCTATTGATTATACAATCGGCGGTGTTGGAGGTGCATCAGCAATCGATACAAGAGCATCAAAGCAAAGAAAACAAACTAGACTTGTGTACTCATCTTCAAACCGTTCTTACAGAAACAGAGTCATGTTGACTTGGGGTTCAGGTCAATTGAAGAATGGTTGGTCAGTTGCAATTTCTGGATCAAGAAGATGGTCTGACCAAGGATATGTAGAGGGAACATATTATGATGCATGGTCTTATTTCCTTTCAGTGGATAAAAAAATAGGTAATCATACTTTTAACCTGACTACACTTGCAGCTCCTGTAAGAAGAGGAAAGGGTGGGGCAGCGATTACTGAGCTATATGAGTTGACAAACAATAATTACTATAACCCTTACTGGGGGCTTCAAAATGGTAAAGTCCGTAATAGTCGTGAGTTTAGATCTTTCCAACCAGTAAATATCCTACGTCATGACTGGGATATTTCTGAAAAGACAAAATTGACGACAGCGGCATCTTATCAGTTTGGGAAGAGTGGTTCAACTGCTTTAGACTGGTACGGCGCTCGTGATCCTAGACCGGATTATTACAGATATCTTCCTTCTGCAATTGAAAATCCTGCAATGGCAGACTTAGTTGCAGATGCTTACAGAAACGACTTATCTGTTTCTCAAATAAATTTTGATTACATGTATAATGTAAATCAAAATTCTTTTGAGGCAATCAACGATGCCAATGGTATTCCTGGAAATACTATTTCAGGAGCTCGTTCTAAGTATGTAATCGAAGAAAGAAGATACGATAGTCAAAAGATTAACTTCAATACGCTATTTAGACATTACCTGAATGATAAAATCACTTTAAGAGGTGGTTTGATGTACCAGATGTATATTGGAAACAACTTTAAAGTTGTTGACGATCTTTTGGGTGGTGAATTTTATGTTGATATTAATCGATTTGCCGAAATTGATTTTCCAAATAATCCAGATGCTAGACAAAATGATCTGGATAATCCAAACAGAATCCTGGCTCAGGGTGATGTATTTGGATACGACTATGATCCAAATGTGCGTAAAGCTACTGCATGGGGACAAACAGAGTTCAAACTAAATAAAGTAGACTTTTTTGTTGGAGGTGAATTTTCAAACACTCAAATGTGGAGAGAAGGAGATGTGAGAAACGGACTTTTTCCAGATAACTCTTTCGGAAAGTCTGAAGTAAAGACCTTTAACAACTATATGGTTAAAGCAGGTGCTACTTACAAATTCAATAACAGACATTATTTATATGCTAATGGAACCATGGGTACAAGAGCGCCTTTTATAAGAAATGCTTTTGTTTCTCCTAGAACTCGTAATACATATGTAAATGGTTTGGATAGTGAGGAAATCTTATCTGCAGAAGCTGGATACGTAATTCGTACTCCCAAGCTTAAAGCAAGAGCTACAGTATATTATGTAGATTTCAAAAACAGGGTGAAAACCATGAGTTTCTTCAACGATGAAGAGATTAAGCAAGGTTCTGGTCCAGATGATCCAACAATCCGTCTAGGGTTTGTAAACCTTACCTTGTCTGGTATTGACCAAACACATATGGGAACTGAGTTGGCTTTCCAATATAAACTTACTTCTTCATTAGAGTTAGTTGGTGTAGCCGCAATTGGTCAATATAATTATAGCTCGAATGCTGTAGCAACTATCGTTAATGATGCCAATCCTTTCATTGGAGTTGCTGATCGCTTAGTGTATATGAATAATTACTACATTCCTGGTGTAGTTCAGGAAGCTTATTCTACTGGATTAAGATATAACAGTGCTAAATACTGGTTTGCAAACCTAAGTTTGAATTACTTTGGTAAGGCATACTTAGACTTCAATCCTAACAGAAGAACAGATGTTGCTGTTTCAGGCCTAAGAGAGAACTCTGATGCATGGAATGATGTGCTTGCACAAGCGACTGGAGGTGAAGGAATGACATTGGATCTTTTCGGAGGAAAATCTTTCAAATTCGGTGACTACTTCCTGAATCTGACTATTGGGGTGAATAATATTCTTGATAATACGGAATTAGTAACTGGTGGCTATGAGCAACTTCGTTTCGATTTCGAATCTAAAGATATCAATAGATTCCCAGAGAGAAGATACTTCATGTATGGAAGGAACTACTTTATAAACCTTGGTTTACGTTTTTAATCAATTGTCAGATAAGAAATAATTCAAAATGAAAAATATAATTAATAATTCTAAATATTTCGCTTTTGCGATACTTCTTACACTAGGATTTTCGGCTTGTGTGGATCTTGAGTTTGATCAGCCGATTGCTTCTGGTATTTGTTCAAGTGATGCTGTTGTAAACCTTACAATTGCAGAGCTAAAGGATATGCATGTTCTTGGAACAACCATGGATATCACAGATACAATTATCATTTCAGGTATCGTAGTTGCAGATGACGCATCAGGTAATTTCTATAAAAAATTAATCGTACAGGATGAGACTGCAGGTATCGAAGTTTATTTCGGAGCTACTGATCTTGCAAACAGTTTTCCAAGAGGAACGGAAGTATTTATAAATTGTACTGGCTTGACACTTAGTGATTATAATGGTGTGACTCAAGTGGGTACAATTGAGCAAGCTGTAATTGGTGATTTTATTTGTAAAGGATCAACCGGATTAACGGTAGCGCCTAAGCAGGTATCTATAGGGGACTTGACGGCTGATGATATTTCGACACTTGTTCAACTAAATAATGTTCAGTTCAACAACAATAGTGTATCTTCTACTTATGCAGATCCTGTTAACTTACAATCTCTTAATCTTATTATTGAATCTTGTGATGATGATTCTGAGATCGTTTTGAGAACATCTGGTTATTCTGATTTTGCTGGTTTTGTAACACCTGCTGGTTCAGGTTCAATTAACGCAATTTATTCTGTTTTTGGATCTACGCAACAATTATTTATAAATAATACGGATGATGTAAACTTCACAGAGGAAAGATGTGGTGGTGCGACCACTGTAACTTCTCTTAACGAGGATTTCCAAGATAATGCAGAGAATAACCAAGATATCAATATTGAAGGTTGGAATCTGGAAGTAGCGAAAGGTACTCGTAAGTGGAGAGGTAAAGAATTTAGTGATAATGTTTACGCTCAGGCAACTGCTTTTGGTGATGCATCTGAAGAAATGGATACTTGGATGATTCTTCCAGGTGTTGATCTGTCTAATCAGATGGTATTGAGTTTTGATTCTCAAGTAGGTTTCCCTGTTCAAGGACATGACGGTCTGAAAGTATATGTATCAACAGATTACACAGGGTTTAACTTCCCTGACGCTACTTGGGTTGAATTGGATGGCAATATTGCAAACTCCACATGGGATTCATTCGAATGGGAGAACTCAGGTAATATCCTTCTTCCGGTAGAGGCAGGTAAGACAGGATACGTAGCATTCCAGTACACAGGTTCTGGTGCTGATAATGGAAATGGTGAAACTTCAACTTATGGAATTGATAATGTTGTAGTTGAAGCTCAATAATATTTGTTTTATTTTACAAATAGATTTGCAGGGATGAGGGTGTACTTCATCCCTGTTCTTTTAAAAGGTATTTTATATGAAATTGATTTACTCCTTTCTGTTTTGTCTAGCCGCTTTATCCCTTAAAGCACAGATTGATATTGCTGATGCCAGAGACGCATCAATTGGAAGTACGGTTACTGTCAAAGGAATTGTGACAAATGGATCTGAATTGGGTTCTATCCGTTATTTGCAAGATGCTACAGCTGGTATTGCAGCTTACCCTGGTTCTGGATCAGTAAGTGGCTTTGATGCTGTTGCTGCTGGAGATGAAATTGAGGTTTCAGGTGTCTTAAAGGACTTTAATGGGCTGTTGGAATTAAGTCCGATTACCGGATTTACTGTTCTAAGTTCGGCAAACTCGATTCCTGAACCCAAAGCAATTAATGCAAATCAATTGGGGGATGCTTATGAATCTCAGCTAGTAAAGATTTCTTGTGTAGATTTTAATTCAAGTGGTTCTTTTAACGTTGGAGGCACAGGTGTTGTAGATGCACAGGGTGAGCCTTTCAATATTTATATTAATTCTGGTAACAGCATCGTTGGAAGTCCTATCCCGGATGAGGTGGCACATGTAACAGGCATTGTTACTGCATTTAATTATCCTCAATTAGTTATTCCAGCTATTGGAGGAGTAGATGCTAATGCGGTATGTTTTAGTATCTCAGACGGTCCAATTCAACTGGATTTGATGGCAAACAGTTTTAAGATGTATTGGGAGACTTCTATCCCTGCATCAAGTATTGTTCGATGGGGCGAGACACTAGCCATGAATAACGAGGTTGAGCTAAGCGAAGTAAGCACAGAACATGAGTTTACAATTACAGGATTGACCCCTGCATCTTTTTATTATGTTCAGGTGGAGGCTATTTCTGAGGGGAACAGCGTAGTATCCGCTCCTGGATTTTACTCAACAGGGTCAACCTCTACAGGTGAAATTAGAGTGTATTTTAATAAAGGGAGTGAACCTTCAGTTTCCAGTGGATTGTTTCCGGATGGGAATAGCCCCGAAGAGGTAAAAGATGCTATAATTGAAAGGATTGACCAGGCAAATAATACTATTGACTTGGCAATCTACAATGTCAATGATATGGACATTGTAGATGCTTTGAATGATGCTGTTGTCAGAGGGGTAAATGTTCGAGTTGTCGCTGATGAAAGTGCTTCAAATATTGGCTTGCAAGGTAATATAAACTTTGAGGTCTTATTTGGTAATACCAATGGCTTGATGCATAATAAGTTTCTTTCTATAGATGCAGATTCTCCGATGGATGCGTGGGTTATCATGGGCTCAATGAACTTCTCCGAGCAGAACATTTACAATGATTTTAATAATGTTGTAATCTTTCAGGATCAGGCGGTCGCTAAAGCTTATCGCATTGAGTTTGAGGAAATGTGGGGTGGCTCAGGTCTGAGTCCTAATGCAGGAAATGCAAAATTCGGATCAGCTAAGGAAGATAATACACCTCATTATTTCAAGGTAGGTGATACTTACATGGAGTTATATTTTGCTCCATCTGATCAAGTAGCGAGTAAAATTGATGCTGCATTGTCAACTACAGATAATGATCTAAGTATGGCACTTTTGCTAATTACTCAGAATCTATTCAGAGATAAGATCATTGATTTGAATGACGGGAATAGATGGATTAGAGGTGTTGTCGAAAGTATCAATTTAGTTGGATCTGATTTTAATGCTCTAGTGGATGCAGGTGTTGATATGCACCATCATGATGAGTCTGGGCAGTTCCACCATAAATATGCAATCATTGACTATTATTATAATGAAGTAGGAAGACCTATGGTCATCAATGGATCGTATAATTGGTCTGCAGCAGCAGAAGATAAAAACGATGAGAATACCATCATATGGCATTCTTATAACATGGCCAACTTGTTTATGCAGGAATTTGAGGCTCGATGGGGAGAGAGTGCAACCTCTGTACAATTAGATGCTTCACAGCAATCCCTATTGGTGTATCCGAATCCGGTAAGCGATCAGTTATTGGTTGAACTTGAAGGAAAGAATTTTAATTTATTGATTTACAACAATTTAGGTCTTGTTGTTTCAAGCCTTGATAATTGCAACGAGCAGGCTTCTTTGAGTACTGCTGATTGGACTCCAGGGGTTTATCATCTGCTTATTGAAGATACAAATTCAGGAGAACAGCTAAGCACAAAAATCATTAAGTAAGTGTAAGTATTTTGAGATCTATTCGCATCATTTATGAAAAAGGCTAAGCCATTCAGATTTAAGAAGTTTGAGATCAGACAGGAAAATGCTACGATGAAGGTAGGAACTGATGGAGTACTTCTTGGAGCCTGGACAAATGTTGCGAATAGATCCAAGGCTTTAGATATAGGGACAGGAACAGGATTGATTGCGATGATGATCGCTCAACGAAATCCGGAGCTTGAGGTGCTTGCCATAGAACCGGATGAAGCCTCCTCTGAGGAAGCATTAATGAATTTTTCTGCCTCTCCATTTTCCGATCGTCTACAGCTTTTGAATGGGTATGTTCAGGAAATACAAGGACTAAGACCCAAGTCATTTGATTTGATTGTTTCAAATCCTCCATTTTTCTTGGCGGGGTCTAAGTCAGATAATATAAAAAGACATAATGCAAGGCATACAGAAACGCTGAGTTTTGAAGACTTACTGTTCGCTGTTCAAATGCTCCTAAATGAAAAAGGGCTTTTTTCATTGATTCTTCCGCCAATAGAGGCAGAGGTATTCAAGAAAAAAGCACTTTTGTTTGATCTCCATCTAAATCGTTGCACGCTTGTATGTCCCAAGGAAAGCAAGGGTGTAGAACGAGTACTTATGGAGTTTTCATCAGATCAGACCGAATCAATAGAACAGTCTAAGTTAGTGATCAACGAAGAGTCCGGCAGAAATAACTGGACTCCGGCTTATCGGGCCTTAACCCAAGCCTTTCATACAATTATTTAAGCCTGATGTTTATAGGCTCCTAGTTTTTTTGCGAGTTCGATGAGTTGATCCTGATCTGTGTAGTAAATACCACCATTGGGTCCCGGTTGTCTGTGAAGGCTAACAATCTTAGATGGGTCTTTTCTGTTGCCCCCGAAGAAGTTTCTTACTGCTTGTTCCGAAATATCAAAGTGTTCAGCAATTAATCGCACAGAACCTTTTGGCATTGATCTTTTGAGACTTCTTAATTCATCGTATGTAATGTACATCGGCAAAGTGTTTAATTAAAAAATCAAATCTACGCGTGTTTATTTGTGGTACGATATAATGTACTGAAAAAGAGTGAAAAAGTAAAATTATTTTCTGAAACCTGAAGAAAAAATAAATAATTTGGAAAGTTTGTAGAGGTCAAGTGAAAATAAATTTGGTTTACTTGATTTTAACTTCTTTGAACAAACTTTATGGAGGAGCTTAAAAACAGGAAGACATAGTTTAATACCAGGCAATCGTCCCAATTTTTGATACGTTTTCCAGAGTTTTGTATCTATTACTGAACCTTCCTGATTGATCAATAATAGATTTTTAATAGCTTGGTCGGTTTTCTTTATAAATATTTCTGCAGTTTCCAAGCCTTCATGATAAAGCCCATGATCAACATGCAATACAGGAATGGCTCTGTTTTTTAGATCAAAACCAAACAATGT
>OMKD01000102.1 GCA_900299495.1 Sphingobacteriales bacterium | reverse complement strand
CAGGAGGCTATATCAGCACTTTTAGCACTGGGTTTCAATAAGATAGCTGTGCAAAAGGCTGTAAATAAAGTCCTTAGAGAGGAGGCAGAAGCTTCAAGTGCGGAACAAATCATCCGCTTAGCACTCAAACAATTGTCATAAGGCAACAAAAACACATATTATTTTGAATAATAAGTGGAAATTTAATTACAAAAACGGCTATTGTGATTCAATTCCAATAACTTCCGCCTTATTTATGTAATTATTTAATCAAATCTTCGGGATTTATTTAGTTAATAATAGTTTAAAAAGAAATAAAGCAAAATGTTTAGCATTTATAATTGGAATACTTGAATTAATAATTCAATTTTGCACGCTAAACGTGTTTACTAGAGGAGTCTATTTTCCATTGTTTTGATATGAAAAAGTTTAAACTTTTATACCTGGTACTTGTCGGTTCTTTTTTCATTGCCTGTTTTGAGCTAGTAGCAAATAGTAAGAAACCTGAAAATCCATACCTACAGACTGAGCAACTACAAACTGTACTCGATACTTTCCCTGTCGAAGACAGATACGAAGACTTTATTAATAGTTCTTCAACCAATCCATTTGACCTAAATGATCCTAAGGATGTAAAGAAAACGGTTGAATACGATCCAACTTCCAATTTATATATCGTAACAGAGAAAATTGGAGATGATTATTATCGTCCACCAACATATCTTACTTTCAGTGAATATCTTGACTATGTAGCCAAAGTACAGGAGGAGAGTTATTACGATTACTTATTTGACTTGCAGAATGGAGATGAGGATGCTAAGAATAGTAGAGATCCAATGTCAAGGATTCCGGTAGAGCAAAGTTTGATAGACAGATTATTTGGAGGGAATGAAGTAGATATTAATCCTCAGGGGTCAATTGACCTTCAATTGGGAGCGAGATATAATAACAGTGAAGATCCAAATAGACAACTTGCACAGCAACGTAATGTAAACATGTTATTTGATATGAACATTCAAATGGATGTTCAGGCAAAAATTGGAGATAAACTAGATTTGAACTTCAACTATAATCCGCAAGCTACATTTGATCAGGATAATCCTATGAAGATCAACTATAACACGGATAACTTTAGTGAAGATGAAATCATTAAGAAAATAGAAGCTGGTACCGTAAGCTTACCACTAAATGGAACATTGATTAGAGGTTCTGAGGATCTAATGGGTCTAAAGACTGAACTTCAATTCGGTAATCTTAGATTAACCGCTTTAGCATCCTTAGATCGTACAGAGAAAAAATCAATTACGATTGAAGGTGGTGCACAGTTTCAGGACTTTCAGGTATATGCTGACGAATACGATGAGAATAGGCACTTCTTCCTTTCTCACTATAATAGAGATGTATATGAGGAAAATCTGACTAACCTGCCTCAAATCCAAACTTTGTTCAGACTACAGCGTGTGGAAATCTGGATTACGAATTCTAGTAATCTAACGCAGAGTAGTGAGACAATCAAAGAAATTGTGGCTATCGCAGATTTAGGTGAGCCAAGTCGATCCAATATGACTCAAAGTCCATCTGAAAATCCATTTATCCAGCCGCCTTTAGCACCTGTCTATACAGATATTACAGGTCAGTACGGACTACCTGACAATAAGGCGAATCCTATCTATGATATCATTACGAATAATCCGAGTACACGTTTAGTTGAGTTTGCTCTTTCAAATCTGAGTTCTTCTCCTTTGAATTTTGAGCAAACAAAGGATTTTGAAAAGGTACTTGCACGTAAATTAGATAATAATGAGTTTTCTTTTCACCCAGAGTTAGGTTTCGTTTCAGTAAATGTAAACGTAAGACCAGATCAAATTCTGGCAGTCTCTTATCAGTATACGTACAAAGATCGTACCTATCAGGTTGGTCAGTTCTCAGAGGACAATCCATCCACTACTGGCGAACCTCAGGACCAAACAGTCCTGTTTACAAAGCTTCTAAAGAGTACAACCCAAAACGTCAATGATCCTTCTTGGGATCTAATGATGAAAAACGTTTATAATATAGGCGCATATCAGGCTAATCGCGATGAGTTTGAATTTGATATTTTTTATCAGGATCCTGGAGGCGGTGAGAAAAGACACTTGCCTGGATCAAGTCTTTCAGGAAAACCATTATTGAACGTATTCAATCTTGATCGTTTAAATACACAGGGTGACCCAAGAGAGGATGGTGTATTTGATTTTGTCGAAGGAGTAACCATTCAAGGTCGAACAGGTAGAATTATATTCCCTGTATTAGAGCCTTTTGGTTCATACCTTGCAGAGGAATTAGGTAACACTGCGGATAGTTCTAAATTCGTATTCCAGCAATTATATGATCAACCAAAGGTAATCGCTCAACAGGCTGCAAACTTGAATCGATTCTTTATGAAAGGGCGTTATAAATCTAGTATCTCTTCTGAGATATCCTTAGGTGCATTTAATGTCAAAAAAGAATCTGTAACGGTGAGGGTTGGGTCGATCGTATTGGATGAGTCGGAATATGAAATTGATGGTACCACAGGTAAACTAAGGATACTGAACGAAGCAAGGCTTCTCTCTGGTGCTCCAATTACCATTGATTTTGAGAATACCAGTTTGTTCAGTGTGAACAATAAAACAATGGTAGGTTTGCGGGCAGATTATAAAATGAGTGATAACTTAAGTATAGGTGCTACCTATCTACACTTATTTGAACGTCCATTTACACCAAAAGTAAACATCGGGAATGACCCAATCAATAATAAGATATACGGAGCAGATGTGACCTTTTCCAAAGAATCTCCATTCCTTACGAGACTAGTGGATGGAATACCATTGATCTCTACAAAGGAAATGTCAAATATCAATTTCTCTGCAGAGGCTGCTTATCTAAAGCCAGGACACGCAAGAGGAATTAATGAAAACTCTGGTGAAGAAAAAGGTGGGGTAGTCTATATAGATGAATTTGAATCTGCTATTTCATTTACCCAACTTGGCCGTGGTTCAGCAAATCGCTGGGCAATATCTTCTGTACCAAGAGGAATGACAAAAGATGGATTACCTTTCCTCACAGAGGGCGAATTTATCAACAATAATCTTTCTGGGGTTAACCGTGCACAGTTAAGCTGGTACCAATTGGATTTTCAATCGATTTCAAATAATCCAGAGGAGAATCCTTTCGAAGTTCAGATCGTAGAGCAGGAGGTATTTAAAAATGCAACAAATGCAAACCAATTTGAGAGTGTGAATTTCCAGACCTTCGATGTGATGTATGATCCCAGAGCAAGAGGACCATATAACTTTGATGTTCCTGGAGGTCATGGTTCAATTTCGAGAGGTACAGATGGTGTGAATTTGAAAGATCCTGAAACCCGTTGGGCTGGTATGATGCGTCCTTTTAATCAAAGTGATTTCATTACAGCTAATTATGAATTTCTTGATTTTTGGGTGATGAGTCCATTTATCAGTGATGATGGTTCTGGTAATGTAGCACCAAATGCAGACAAAAGAGAAGGAGAGATTTATGTTCATTTGGGGTCTGTATCTGAGGATATCTTAAGAGATTCGAGAAAATTCTTTGAGGATGGACTTCCTGTAGATGATCCAAATAATCCGAATCCAGTGGATCCGGATGATGTTTTAGTGGAAACAGAATGGGGTAAGGTTCCTATCCGCCCGCAGATAGACAGAAATTTTGATAATAGTACGATTGCACAGCAGGATCTTGGTTTGGATGGATTGAGTAATGATGATGAGCGAATCAAATATGAAGACTTTATCAATCAGTTTACAGATCCAGCAGTAAGGGCTGCTATCGAAGCAGATCCTTCGAATGATGACTTTTTGCATTTTGGTGATGCTGCATATACAGCCGAAACTCCGGCACCGGATAAATATGCACGTTTCAGATATCCACAGGGTAACAACCAGCGACCAGATGATGGCTCTAATATTGCGAATTTTGCCACTTCTGCAACCCGTACTCCGGATATGGAAGATATAGATGGTGATTTCACAATGAACGAGTCAGAAGCTTATTATTCATATCGTATACCTGTCGAGCATGATGGCAACGGAGGTATAGACATGAATAACGAGTACGTTATTGATAGAGTGGAGGGTTTGAATGGAAGAAGCTGGTATAGAATAAAAGTACCAATTGATCCTACGAATGGTCAGGGTGAGGTATCAGGAACAGTTAATGAGAATTTCTCTGTGATTGGTCAGCCGAATTTAAGATCTATACGATTCATGCGTATGATATTTACCGGATTCGAGGATAAAACGATCTTTAGGTTTGCTCGTATGAACCTGGTACGTTCTCAGTGGAGAAAATATAAAGTTGAAAGTGTTAACCCGGGTATCAATCCTGGTTCTGAGGAATTAAGTACAACCTTCGATGTAACGAATGTGAACTATGACGAAAACAGTCAGAAATTACCATTTGGTTATGTGATTCCTCCTGGTATCGCGAGAGAGCGTACACTAGGAGCAACAAATTTACAAGCCTTCGAGGTGGAGCAGTCGCTCTCTATGAATGTTTGTGATTTGAAAGCGGGACAACAGGTTTCGATATTCAAGAATTCTATTTTCGATCTTCGTTTTTATGAAGGTTTGAAGATGTTTGTTCACGCAGAGAAAAAACCTCAGGATATTACACTTAACGACGATGATCTTAGTGTGTTCATAAGAATTGGATCAGATTTTACCCACAACTATTATGAATTCGAAAAGCCATTAACCTTATCTGACGAAAATAGTGGATTAACCCCATTGGATGAAGGATATAACCGAGTGGTTTGGAATGAGAATAATGATATCGTTATTGATTTCGAATTATTAAAGCAAGTAAAGCTAGAGCGTAATAATGCGGCAGGCGGTTCTTTGAGTATACCATATCCATTAGATGGATTTGAGGATTTGGTAAATGATGGCTTGATACGTGTAAAAGGAAATCCTAACCTTGGAGATGTAAAAAGTATTCAAATAGGTATTCGTAATAATGATACTAATAATGAAGCACATTGTGCTGAAGTTTGGATTAATGAGTTAAGAGCATATGGGCTGAAAGAAAAAGGAGGTGCAGCAGCTTTAGCTCGTTTGGATATGCAGTTAGCTGATTTTGGATCATTAAGTCTTGCTGGATCCTATAGCTCTATTGGTTTTGGTGCTTTGAACCAGTCATTAATGGAGCGTCAAATCAGTGAGATGACTGATGTGAATGTTTCATCTAGTCTTGAGCTAGGTAAATTCTTCCCTAAAGATTGGGGTGTGAATATTCCGTTTATGGCTCAGTACTCAAAAGCAGTAGAAACACCGAAATACGATCCATTCGATCGAGATGTAACTATCGAAGAGCGATTGGATAATTTATCTCCGGATGAGACAGCAAGTGAAGTACTAGAGACTGCAAAGAATATAACTACAATTAGTGCAGTTACCTTCACAGATGTGAAAAAGGAACGTAATGGCACAGATACGCCTTTGCCTTGGGATATTGAAAACTTCTCGGTATCGTATGGTAAGACAAAAGTTAATCAGAGTAATTTCATTATCAAGGAAAACTCAGTGACCAGTCATACAGGATCACTAGATTATGGATATTCAAATCCTGGTGTTTTTGTAAAGCCACTTAAATGGTTGCCAAATAATAAATACCTGAAGTTCTTCTCGGAATTCAACTTTAATCCTGTGCCGAACAGTTTTACATTCAGCACAATAATGGATCGTGAATTTGCTGTAACGGAATACAGGTTTGAAGAGATTGATGATGAGTATAAAACGTTCTTTAATAAACACTGGCTTTGGAATAGGAATTATAACTTAAGCTGGAGTATAGCAAAGAGTTTGAAGCTAAATTATTTTGCTACAAATATGGCTGTTATTGATGAGCCGGAAGGTTTCATAAAGAATGATCCTAATAAACTACAAGTAGTTAAAGATAACTTGAGGACACTTGGTCGTAATAAGAACTTTAATCAGAGCTTAAATGTAAATTATTCATTGCCATTCAAGCATATCCCATTCTTGGATTGGGTGTCTGCAGACATTTCCTATGGATCGACCTACACCTGGAGTGCTGCTTCACTTAATGTAGTGGATTTGGGTAATGTTATTCAGAATACGCAGAACAGATCAATCAATGGTAAATTGAACATGGTTTCACTTTACAATAAATCGGATGTTCTTAAAAAGATAAATAGTAAATCAAGAAGTAGAGTTGCTCCGACAAGCAGAGGGGGTAAAACAAGTACGAATAAAACATCTACTCCACCAGGAAAGGATAAGAAGAAAGATGCGGAAGTAAGTAAGGCCCTTAAGGCGGTGATTCGTCCATTAATGATGTTGAGAAATGTGAACTTTGATTACGGAGAAACATTTGGTACGATCATCCCTGGTTATATGCCTCAATCAGAATACTTTGGTATGAATGAAGCATTTACAGCTCCAGGTTGGGCCTTTGTTGCAGGTATTCAGCCAAATATTAATTCACAGGATTATTATACGGAGAATGATTATCTATATAATAACTGGACTTGGATTAGTGAAAATCAATTGTTGAACCAGCAGGTTCAGCAGAATTATGGACAAGAGTATTCTGCATCGATAGATATCGAACCCTATAATGATTTCAAAATTGATGTGGATCTAAATCGTTCTTACACGACTTTCCATACGGAAGATTTCAGAAGAAATAATATCACTATTGATGTCGAAAATGCTATTCAGCAGGATTATGAACACCTGAATGCAAGAGATATTGGTTCAATTAACATGTCCTATATTACTTTGAATACCCTGAATAGAGACCTGGTTTCTTTGTTTAGAGAATTTGAGGATAACCGTGTGATTGTTTCACAACGAATAAATGGAGACGGTGGACTGCATGCGGATACGCTTCAGGCGGGATCTGGTTATGCAGCTGGATATGGTAGAGTACAGCAAGCAGTATTGGTGCCTGCGTTCTTGGCAACCTACACTGGACAGGATGTAAATCTAATCAATGTGGATCAATTTGATCCAACCAAAAATCTAGTAGATCTTATTCCTTTACCAAATTGGACGATTCGATACAATGGACTTAATAAGATTAAACCATTCAATGAGTTGTTTAGCAGATTCTCCATATCTCATGGATATAAATCAACGATCACTGTAAATCAGTTTGAATCGGATCTGTTATTCAATCAGGATCAACCAGAATTACTTAAGGAAAGTACCCTAGATTATTATACCCGATTTGAAGTTCCGGATGTAGTTATCTCAGAATCATTTAGCCCATTAATAGGAATAAATGTGGAAACAAAGACTGGACTTTCTACTAAGCTCGAGTATAAGAAATCGCGAAATGTACAAATGAACTTCTTAGATGGTGCATTGAATGAGACGAGGAGAGAGGACTTTACCTTTGGGTTTGGGTATCGACTAAGTGATTTCAAGATGCCATTCCTTAAAGATAATAGTAGATCAAAGAAAGATGATAAGCCAAGTACTTCAAGCAATAATAATCGCGGAGGTGGTGGTGGAAACCGCGGAGGTGGTTTAAATGAAGTAGGTGACCTTAGTATATCTTTGGATATGTCTATCGCTGATGACATAACTTATAGATTGGTGCTTGACCAGGAGGTTGTAGAACCTACAAGAGGAGCTAGAAGGGTATCCCTGAGTCCAAAAGTTGAATATCAATACTCTGAAGCATTATCATTCAGATTATTCTTTGACTATACAAGAAATGAACCGAAAGTTGGATCCTTCCCTACCACATCAGCACGTGGAGGTATTGGAATCATTTTCTCACTAATAGGAAATTAAAAAAAGGGGCTTTAAAAGCCCCTTTTTTTGTTATGATTCTTTTAAAATATATACTTGTAAAGATACTTTTTGGATATATTAAGGTTAAATAGAAACATAAGTATATCATATTATGAATAAAACCACATTCTATATCATTCTTATCCTCATGGGGGGATCAATCATTGGGATCAGTGCTCTTCAGCTAAGTTATCTGAAAAGCTCGATTGAAATTAATGAAGAAAGTTTTGATAAGAATGTTCTTGCTGCTTTGAATAAGGTTTCCAATCAACTACTAGCTGATGAAACCCAGGTATATAATATCTATGTGAATAATGGTTTTGCTTCAAAGACAAACAAAGGCAGACTGGACGTTGGCATTCCTGAAAGTGTTGATTATAAAACAGAGAAAGAAGCTATTCAAATCGAGTTTGATGGTGTACCTCAGGAATTTGATGAGGACTGGAATTTTATGTCTTCTCCATCTAGAGAGGAAGAAATGTTTAAGAAAGTTCAGGAGAAGGTTAAAGCTATAAGTTCCACTCCAGTAGCAGATCGAATTGACATCGAATATCTTGATAATTACCTTTCCGATGCACTCAAAAATAATGGAGTTAAAACGCCTTACAACTATGGTGTTTATTCTAGTTCAAAAAAGAAGTTTGTAATCGAAGATGGACACTTTTTAGTTATAGATGATG
Source organism: Sphingobacteriales bacterium (assembly GCA_900299495.1). Classification (GTDB taxonomy): domain Bacteria; phylum Bacteroidota; class Bacteroidia; order Chitinophagales; family Saprospiraceae; genus AM-2324. Next base: position 10,604 of record OMKD01000102.1, on the reverse strand, counting down.
CGCCCAATAGCTCTATGAAAATAGGTTTTGATAATCTTTTCCATTCTAAATATAATGTCGATTTGTTTAGTCTTCCAGGAGGAAGAGGAGCAGCAGGTAAACTGATGGTATACTTTCCGGGAAAAGGTCAGTTCCTCTTTTCAACAATTTGGAGGCAGGTACTTTCTGTATTATTCTTTACACTTATTGTTTTATTCTGTTTTGTTTATACGATCCAAGTTATACTTCGACAGAAGAAGATATCAGAGATGAAGACTGACTTCATCAACAACATGACGCACGAGTTCAAAACTCCTATAGCAACCATATCATTAGCTTCAGACTCGATTACGAATAGTAAGATTATCTCTGATCCTGTAAAGGTTAATCGTTTTGCAGATATTATTCGTCAGGAAAATAAGCGGATGAATAATCAGGTAGAGAAAGTACTCCAGATTGCTTTGGTAGAAAAAAGAAATTTTGAGCTAAAGATTTCAAAAGTAAATGTACATGACCTTGTTGAAATGGCATTGGCATCTACTGGTTTGATTATTGAAAGCAGAGGCGGGCAGACTAAATCTAATCTCAATGCTACGAATAGTACTATTGAAGCCGATCAGACACACATTGCAAATCTGATTAATAACCTCATGGATAATGCGAATAAGTATAGTCCGGAGAATCCAGTAATTGAAGTAAATACGCATGATAAAGGAGAGGGAATAATTATTGAATTTATCGATAATGGTATAGGTATGTCTAAGGATGTACTAAAGAATATCTTCGAGAAATTCTATAGAGTTCATACAGGTAATCGACATGATGTAAAAGGGTTTGGCCTTGGCTTAAGCTATGTAAAAGCTATAGTTGACGCGCATAATGGAAGAATTGAGGTACAATCAGAGCTTGGGAATGGATCAAAGTTTTCAGTGTTTTTGCCAAAAAGACACATTTAAATTGTACGATTTAGCTTTACTTTGGTCGATAATTTTAACATTTTATACAAGAAATCCTTTTTTTGTTCGTTAGAACAATAACTAAATAGAAGTCCAAATAAATAATTATACAAGATGGCAGATAAGAACTATTCAATATTGTTGGTTGAGGACGATGAGAATTTCGGAGATGTATTAAGGTCATATCTTGAAATGCATGATTTCAATGTTACATTGATGAAAGATGGTATGCAAGGTTATGATGCATACAAGAAGGGTACATTTGACCTTTGTATCTTTGATGTGATGATGCCTAAGAAAGATGGATTTTCTCTTGCAAAGGATATCAGAGAGTCAGACAAAGAAATTCCAATTATATTTTTGACTGCTCGTGCGATGAAGGAAGATGTTATTCAAGGGTTCAAGCTTGGTGCAGATGACTATATCACAAAGCCGTTTTCCTCAGAGGAATTACTCTTCAGAGTACAGGCGATTCTAAAGAGATCTAAGCAGGTTGTTGAAACTTCAGACGATGCTAAAGAATATATGATTGGAGAATTCCATTTCAATTTCCCTCTACGTATACTAACATTCAAAGGTGGTGATGCTGATGATGCTGAGAAGTTATCTCCTAAAGAGGCACAACTGCTTAAAATGTTTGCTCAACGAATAAATGATGTACTTCCAAGATCAGAAGCCCTCACCAAGATTTGGGGAGAGGATAATTACTTCACAGCCCGTTCAATGGATGTGTTTGTAACTAAACTTAGAAAATATCTTAAGCGGGATGAGAATATCGAGATCGTGAATATTCACGGAAACGGATTCCAATTACTCGTCAAAGAAGAATATATAGGATAAAAAAAGCTGGTTTTAAACCAGCTTTTTTTATTCAGTTATAGGTTGTTCCTTTTCTTCGGATTCCTCTTCTTCTTGACTGATGTCTGCAAATGGTCTTGGACCAATAAGCCTTTCCACATCATCCTTCAGAAGTACTTCTCTTTCAAGAAGAGCCTTTGCAAGGATTTCCAACTCTTTTGCTTTATCCTTTAATAATTGCTGTGCTCTAAGATATTGCTGGTCGGCAAGTTTTCTAACTTCAGCATCGATCATAGATGCAGTCCCATCAGAATAAGGTTTTTGCCACTGACCATTCATCAAGCCATAGAATGAAACCTGACCAACTTCTTCATTCATGCCGAAATAAGATATCATACTATATCCCATCTTAGTGATTTGATCAAGGTCATTTTGTGCACCAGTAGAGATCTTACCAAAAATGTTTTGCTCAGCAGCACGGCCACCAAAAGTCATACACATTCTATCTAGTAATTGCTCTTTGCGTGTAATATATTCTTCTTTTGGAAGATACTGCGCATATCCAAGTGTCCCAATACCTCTCGGTACGATAGTCACTTTTACGAGCGGTGAAGCATGTTCTAAGAACCAACCACAGATAGCATGACCCGCTTCGTGGTAAGCAATAATTTCTTTCTCCTTTTTGGAAATGAATTTATTCTTCTTCTCTAATCCACCAATTACTCTATCCAATGCATGATTGAAATCATCAAGATCTACTGTACTCTTATTTCTACGAGCAGCAACTAGAGCAGCTTCATTACAGATGTTTGCAATATCTGCCCCGGCAAAACCAGAAGTCATTTCTGCAAGCTGTTCTGAACGAATACCATCTGCAGTTTTGATATTCTTGAGGTGTACTTCGAATATTGCTTTACGACCTTTAAGGTCAGGTCTATCAATTCCGATTTGTCTGTCAAAACGTCCAGGCCTTAATAATGCAGAATCCAGTACATCAGGACGGTTGGTTGCTGCCATAATGATAACAGCCTTATCCGTTGCAAATCCATCCATTTCTACAAGAAGTTGATTAAGTGTGTTTTCACGCTCATCGTTACTTCCCTGCATGTTATTTCTTCCACGAGCACGCCCGATGGCATCAATCTCATCGATAAAGATGATACAAGGTGCTTTTTCTCGTGCCTGTTTGAATAAATCTCTTACTCTTGATGCACCTACCCCTACAAACATTTCTACGAAATCTGAACCTGAGATTGTAAAGAATGGAACCTCAGCCTCTCCCGCAACAGCCTTCGCCATTAGTGTTTTACCTGTTCCTGGTTCACCAACAAGAAGTACCCCTTTAGGTATCTTACCTCCTAATGCAGTATATTTTTTAGGATGTTTTAGGAAATCTACAATCTCCATTACCTCTTCCTTAGCTTCATCAAGCCCTGCAACATCAGAGAAGGTTATATTAACCTTAGAACCTTGATCAAATAGAGTTGCTTTGGATTTTCCAATATTGAAAATCTGAGATCCAGGACCTGCTCCACCACCACCCATTCTTCTGAATAGGAATACCCAGATTAAGACTAAGATCAGGATTGGTAATAACCAACCAAAGTTTTCAAAAACGTTTACCTCATTTCCATAGGTGATTACAATTTCATTACCACTTTTACCTTTTAGTTCGTTATTGTATATGTCAATCTTCTTTTCGAAGTTTTCAAGAGAACCGAAAGTATATGTGTAATGGTAGTTTGATGTGTTGTATTGCACTTTTGGACTATCCTTATCCGCGAATTCTGTTTTAGCAGCCTCTTCAGTAAGAGTGATATAAGCAAATTCCTTGTTCTTTATAATCTTTACTTCCTTGATTTGACCTGATTGGGCTTTATCTCGGAAACCTACCTCAGTCAATTCTTTCTTCTCACCATTCATTAGGAATACATTAAGAATGATAATAAGAAAGGCAAGGCCAGCATAAATCCAGAATGGCTTTATCTTGGGTCCATTCATTGGAGCCTTGTTTTTGTCCGTATTTTTAGGTTTGTTATTTTCCATTAACTATTAATTAAATATTGTTACACCAAAGTAACAAGCAAAATATGTAGATGTTTTCTTTTCTAGATTAATGACAGGATTATGTCTATCTATAGATCCTGATATTCGGTGAATCTTGCATCACTCCATAGTTCTTCAAGCTCATAGAACTTTCTGGTGTCTGGATAGAAAACATGAACTACGGTATTAAAGTAATCAATGCATATCCAAGTTGAAGATTCTTGTCCCTCAGAATTAACCGGGAATTCTCCAAGCTCTTTTTTTAGTCTTAGTTTGATGTTTTCCGAAATCGCTTTAACCTGAGTTGTTGACTCCCCCTCACAAATTACAAAAGTATTTGTAGGCGCATCATGTAATTCAGAAAGGTCAAGTTTAATAATGTTTTTGCCTTTTATGTCCTGGATTGAGTCAATGATCAAATCATTCAATTCCTGCTCTTTAACCAACTGCTCCGATTTTGTTATTGTATTCAAACGATGTTTGTTTTAAACGATTGTTAATAAACGGTTTGTAAGAATCGGCTTAAGTGAATTTTAATTTTATTATAAAAAACCAATTCTAGACCGTTTTAGTTTGTTCAAGTACTACTTTAAAATGCAAATTTAATAAACACTTTGCTATCTTTCTGTCTCAATTACAAATAATAGCAGTTTGGAACGGATCGAAACACTGTTTTTAGCGAAAGACGTACGATTTTATGACGAATTGGAGTCTACGAATGACAAACTTAAATCTTTATTGAGCGCAGAAACTTGTCCTGAAGGCTTGATTGTCAAAGCCGATTACCAATCAGCTGGTCGAGGTCAGCGTGATTCGCAATGGCATTCTCCAAAGAGCGAAAATTTACTCATGTCCTTATTGCTATATCCTAAATTTTTGAGTGCTGAAAAGCAATTTGACCTAAATAAAATTATTGCCCTTTCAATTTTTACCTTATTGGATGACCTTGGAATTGATCAAGTAAAGATCAAATGGCCAAACGATGTTTATGTGGAGAAGAAAAAAATATCAGGAATACTGATTGAGAATGGACTAAAAGGAACAAAAGTTGCTGATTCAATAATAGGAATTGGGCTGAATGTAAATACAATCAATTTTCCCGATTCTTTAAAAAAACAGACCTGCTCATTGGCAACGGAACTTGGAAGAAACTTCGATGTGAATGAAGTCTTATTTCGCTTAGTCAAGAATATTGAGCAGTATTATTTGTTGCTGAGGGCAGGAAAATCTAAAGGAATTCATCAGCAGTTTGAATCTCGTATGTTAGGATTTCAGGAAGACCGTAAATTCATATTACCTGACGGCTCTCATATGATAGGAAGGATTACTGGACTTGATTCTTCAGGAAGATTAATCGTAGATGTAGATGGTTCAGAACATTTTTTCAGAAACAAAGAGATACAATTTACGTTTTAGAGTGTATGACTATTAATATAATTACCATCGGAGACGAGCTTTTGATTGGGCAAGTTATAGATACGAACTCAGCATGGATTGGACGTGCTGCTAACCTTAAGGGCTTCAATCTTGGACAAATTTTTACTGTATCCGATGAATATGAAGCTATTCAGGATACATTGAGTGTAGCCATAAAGGGAGCATATATTGTCATTCTGACCGGTGGCCTAGGCCCAACAAAAGATGATATAAGTAAGAAAGCAATAGCTGAATATCTTGGAGATCATCTTGTCCATTCGGAAAGATCATGGACTCATATTCAGTCGATGTTTAAAAAATTTGGGAGGAAACCTCTCGAAATGCATAAGGAACAGGCAAAAATGCCTGCAAAGGCAGAACTGCTTGAGAATAAGATGGGGACTGCTATGGGGATGTGGATGGAGCACGAGCATACAATAATTATTTCTCTTCCGGGTGTGCCTTATGAAATGAAGCATATCATGGCTGAGGAAGTTTTTCCAAGACTCCAAGTTCGGTTTCCTAAACTTAGGGCAATTGAACACCGAACACTTCATACAATAGGAATAGGAGAAGGTCAATTAGCCGAATTATTGGAAAATTTTGAGACTAATTTACCCGATGGATTAAAGTTAGCATACTTGCCAAGTCTTGGGAAAGTACGTTTACGGTTGAGTAAATCCCAAACTTGTTCGGATTCAGTTGATATAGATAATTGGAAAGAAAAGATGCGCTCGGAAGTTGATAGGTATGTTTTTGGGGAAGGAGAAACATCAATTTCTGAGTCTTTGGGAAGTCTTCTCAAGAAAAATAATCTTCAATTGGCAACTGCAGAATCCTGCACGGGTGGTTTTATCAGTCATATGATAACTGCTGTTTCAGGCTCTTCTGCATATTTTCAGGGAACAATAGTATCGTATTCCAATGAGGTGAAAATGAGCATGCTCGATGTAAACGAGCAAACCTTGATCGATCATGGGGCAGTAAGTGAAGCAGTAGTGCGTGAAATGTTGGCGGGACTGCTGAAAAAAATGCCTGCAGAGCTGGGAATTGCAATAAGTGGTGTCGCAGGACCTACAGGAGGAACAAAAGATAAGCCTGTTGGTACTGTGTGGATTGCAGTAGGAAATAAGGAAAAAGTAAAAGTTTGCTTATTGAATATTTCTAAAAGCCGTCAAAAGAACATTGAATATAGCGCAACAAGGGCTCTTGGCTTACTCTGGCAGTTTGTAAAGGCCAATTACTAAATTGGAATAATTGTCTTTGTAATTTGTTTGCACCTTATTAATGCCTTATTTTTGAGACAATTTTAGCCTTAGACCAATAATAACTTAATTAAGAAACATATGGCACAAGTAGAGTTGATTATGCCCAAAATGGGTGAAAGTATCATAGAAGCAACCATATTGAAGTGGGTTAAGCAGGTTGGAGACACAGTAGATGTTGATGAAACTATCCTGGAAATTGCTACTGATAAAGTAGATTCAGAGGTTCCTTCTCCTGTTGCTGGTACGATCTCACAGATTCTATTTCAAGAAGATGATGTTGTAGAGGTAGGCAAGGTTATCGCAATCATTGCTACTGAGGGATCAGATGCCGTTGCTACAAGTAGTGCTTCTGCTGAAAAAGAAGCGGTTAAGGAATCTACACCTGCACCAGCTAAAGCAACGCCAGCTAGTGAAAAACCTTCAGCTCCAGCGGTAGCTGCAACACCGGTTGATACTAGTAGTTCAGACAGATTCTATTCGCCATTAGTAAAAAATATTGCGGCAAAAGAAAATATTAGTCTTGCAGAATTAGAGTCTATTCCAGGTTCTGGAGATCAAGGACGTGTGACTAAGAAAGATATACTTGCTTACATATCTAATAGAGGAAATGGTCAGCAAACTGTGACAATAGCTCCAGCTGCTGTTTCAAGCCCTTCAGTTACTGAAGCACCGAAAGTTGCTACATCTGTATCAGGAGATGTTGAGGTAATCGAAATGGACAGAATGCGTAAGATGATTGCTGATCACATGGTTATGTCCAAAGCGACTTCTCCTCACGTAACTTCTTTTGTTGAAGTAGATGTGACCAATATTGTGAATTGGAGAAACAGTATTAAATCAGAATTCCAGGCTAAATTTGGCGAGAAAATTACGTTTACACCGATCTTCGTAGAGGCAATTGCAAAAGCAATTCACGATTATCCATTGATTAATGTTTCTGTAGAAGGAACAAGTATCGTAAGAAAGAAAGATATCAATGTAGGGATGGCTGCTGCCTTACCTTCAGGAAATTTGATTGTTCCAGTTATAAAGAATGCAGATCATTTGTCTTTATTGGGCTTGACTAAAGCTGTCAATGATTTGGCCAACAGAGCTCGTGCAAACAAGCTTAAGCCAGACGAGATCCAAGGCGGTACGTTTACATTGACAAATGTAGGTACATTCGGAAATGTAATGGGTACTCCGATTATCAATCAACCACAGGTTGCAATTCTTGCAGCAGGTGCAATTCGTAAAAAGCCTGCAGTAGTAGAGACGGAATATGGAGATATGATCGTGCCAAGGCATATGATGTTCTTATCCCTATCTTATGACCACCGTGTTGTAGATGGTGCATTAGGCGGATCTTTTCTAAGAAAAGTGGGAGATTATCTAGAACAATTTGACGGGAAAAGAAAAATATAATAGATTGTAAGAAACAATCGATTAAATATGAGGATTTTTCCTTTTCTAACATATTCAGGCAATAAGAGCACATACTTTTATTGCCTGATTTTTGTTTTGTGCAGTCTGGTAAGTGATGCCCAAAGCGATAAAAAGTATCTGAAATTTGCAAAGCAGGCATTCGAGCAAAAGGCTTACAGCCAAGCTGTAAATAACTATAAAGGAATAGAAGCCTTGCATAAGCAGGATCTTGGTGATCTTCTTATCTATTTTGATTGTTTGGTGAAAATTAAAAAATTGGACGAGGCTTATCAGCTGTCTGAGTTTTTGCAAATCAAATCAAAAGGTAAGTTTCCCAAAAACTATTACTTAATTAAAGGAGAGCTGGATCATTTGAATGGATCTTTCGATTCTGCTATTGAAAATTTTAAGCAATTTATTAGACTCGCTGATGAGGATGATCCACTAAGGGAAATTGCTAAAGCAAAATTATTAAGTTGCTCTTACGCAAGAAGAAATAATACCTGGGAATCCGGAGTTGGGTTTTTACCCTTTGAAGGATCGGTAAATAGTACAGGTAATGAGATTAAACCACTATTCTCCAAGAATCTAAATGGTGTTTTTTATTTTGGTTCAGCCAGCGAAAAAAGTATTGGAGGGCTGAGGAACATTAAAGGGGAGGCCGATGAACATATCGGACAATTCAAAGTTGATATGCTTAAGGCGACTCGACAAAAGGATGGTGGGTTTAGCACTATCCCGTTGAGTTATCTACTCAATACAACTGCGCATGATATATTATCAGGTTTTTCTGAAGATGGTCAGATCCTTTTCTTTGGCAAAGGGGACACTTATGATGAGCTGCTTATTTACGCAGATACCTTTGAGCAAGATATTAGTAAACGAAAATTAAAAGCAGAATCTTATAATGGCTTTTCCGGTACTTTTACTCGATATGGTTTACCTTTCTTTTATAGTGATAAATTAATTCTATTTGCATCCGATCAGATGGGGGGATTTGGTGGTTTCGATCTTTTTGTTTCTTATCAAATGGAAGGAAAATGGTCTGAGCCTGAAAATTTGGGACCTGCAATTAATACTGCCTATAATGAGGTTTCTCCTTTTTTAGCGAAAAACGGTAAGGTGCTATATTTTAGTAGTGATAATCCTAACATATCTCATGGCGGATATGATATTTTCAGAGCAGTGTTTAAGACACATGATTTTTCCTGGTCAGATGTCCAAAACATGGGTAAGCCCGTAAATTCTTATGGAGATGATCTTGATTTTTGCCTATCAAATAATGGTGCTTCTGCTCTTTTATCTTCTGATCGACCAGGAGGAAAAGGAGGTTTTGACTTGTATAATATGCTGTTTGAGGATCAAAAGGTGGAACAATTGGCGCTGTTGAGTGCTCTTGTCTTTGGTAAGAGTTTTACAAGGATTGAAACGGATCCAGATGGTTTAGGGAATCTTGGAATGTTGAGACCACTATATTATGGAAAAGATCTTGATTTGATTTCTTCAGAGAATGAGGATTATTTGATTCTACTCGCAGAAAAATTAAGAGTAGATCGAACATTAAAGTTGATTTTGGAAGTCCACTCTAATGATCAGAATCAAAATCAAACAAATGCATATTTAGCTTATAAGGTAGGTTTAAGGGTTAAGCAAATATTAGAAAATTTTGGGGTTTTTGAGGAACAGATTAAACTGCGTAGTTTTTGTAGTTTTTTTCCTTTAGCAAAAGGTTGGGATGAAGGAAAGGAAACCTATTATGGTGCTCGCGTAAACAACAGAATAGACATGCACCTTTGGTCAATGAATGACGATACTGTCTTAGAAGGGTATCAGTGGCCAAATTTAGATAGTGTTTCAAGAGATCCTGCTTTTGATAAACTTGCAGAAATGTTAACCGGTATGTCTTATGCTGTTGAAGTTTTTAAAAGTAGTGAGAATATTCAAGATCCTATTCTGTATCGTTATAAGCCAATGATTATAAATTCCTCTTCAACTAAAGGTGCTATAAGTTATCAGTTGGGCTTATTTAAAAATATAGGTCAGGCAAGGACACTTTATAACAGTCTAAGTGTACTTGGGTATGAGGGTCTTAGAATCTCTGTGTTTTTTAACGGATATGAGCTTGAGGGAGAGGAGCTTGAATTATTTAAGTCTAGATTTCCAGGAATATCCTGGCCATAGTTAGTCGATCAGAGCAAGGTGTACTTCTAATTATTCGCTTTTTTTTAAATTGCAGATATCTATTTGGGGTTAAATATCGTTATAATAGGGATAGTTTAACCATACTAAAATGAGTAGACAGATGAATAATAATATTTTATTGTGGGGAGTGCTTGTCCTGTTTTGGGTAGGCTTGTACGCTACATTTTCGAATGTAGATGTAAAGTTAGATCAACCGGAGGAAGTCCTTATTGAGCAGGGGGAACAAATAGCTGCAGTAGGAGATGCTGAGGTGAGTTTAGGTTCTTCTGAAAAAGCATTGATTGAATTGTTTGAACGCACCTCTACATCCGTAGTGTATATTAATACTTCAGCTTTCCGAAGGGATTATTTTTCCAGAAATATTTTAGAGGTACCTAAAGGCTCAGGATCAGGTTTTGTATGGGACAAAGATGGGCATATCGTTACGAATTGGCACGTTATTCAAGGTGCTAAGAAAATCGAGGTTACCTTTGTTGGAGGTAGGACAATTGAAGCGGAATTAGCAGGTGAAGCACCTGATAAAGATCTTGCGCTT
>OMKD01000101.1 GCA_900299495.1 Sphingobacteriales bacterium | reverse complement strand
TATACCGATTTTATTTTTCAGGGTATGTTTGCAGCAACTTGCTGTACCATCGTATCTGGAGCCGTTGCAGAACGGATCAAGTTACTCCCATTTTTGTTTTTTTGTTTATTGTTTGTAAGCTTCTCATACCCTGTTACTGGTTATTGGAAATGGGGTATGGGTTGGCTTGATGCAAAAGGCTTTTATGATTTTGCAGGATCAACATTGGTACATTCTGTTGGAGGATGGGGTGCTCTTGCGGGAGCTTTATTATTAGGTCCGCGCGCAGGAAAATATACAAGCAAAGGTATTAAACCTATACCGGGGCATAGTATGCCTTTAGCTTCAGTTGGTGTATTCTTATTATGGTTCGGGTGGTTTGGTTTTAATGGAGGATCTGTGTTATCAGCTGATCCGGATGCTGTTTCATTAGTTTTCGTTACAACATCTTTGGCAGCTGCAGCCGGAGGTATTGGTTCCTTTATTACCTCTAAGCTGGTGTATAAATCATTTGATTTGGGCATGGTGCTTAATGGTATATTAGGTGGACTAGTTGGAATAACTGCCAGCGCTGATGGCGTTTCCGTTCCAGCCTCATTATTAATAGGATTCATTGCAGGGATCTTAATTCCGCTTTCCGTTAATTTATTTGATAAAATTAAGATTGATGATCCTGTGGGAGCTACATCTGTTCATTTGGTCTGTGGGATTTGGGGCACCATAGCAGTTGCTTTATTTGGTAATTATGATGAGGGGATAGGAACACTTGCTGTTCAACTTTTAGGAATAGGCGCAATAGGGCTATTTACATTTACATTCGCTTTCATCACATTCTATTTGATAAAATTAGTCGTGGGTATTCGAGTTGATATAGAGGAGGAAGTTCACGGACTAGATATGGGAGAACATCAGGCAGTAGCCTACCAATAATTATTATAATACTATGAGCAAGCATAACAAAACATATGGCCTTTACACTCCACAATTGGAATCTGATTCCTGTGGTGTGGGCATGTTGTGCAATATCAATGCAGAACAATCTCACTATGTGATTAGTGGTGCATTGACCATGCTCGAAAATATGGAGCACCGTGGTGCTTATGGTGCTGAGGAGAACACTGGAGATGGTGCTGGTATTCTATCAGGAATCCCACATTCATTTTTTGCCAAAGAGGCAATTAAACATGACGCTGAACTTCCTGCACAAGGGACTTATGGAGTAGGTATGTTTTTCCTGCCAAAAGATCCTAAACAGAAGAAGTTCTGTACTGCAATCATTGAAAAGCACATAAGTGCATTCGGGATGTATACGATTTTTAAAAGATCTGTTCCAGTGGACAATTCAATGATTGGATCTATTGCTCTTGCGTCAGAGCCCGATATGGAACAATGGTTTATTAATTATAGTGGTTTCGAAAAAGAGCTTCAGCTAGAAAGCGAACTATATTTACTAAGATCTACTATTTTGAATGATGTCTATTCACAAGACAATAGTCTTGTTGACGATTTCTACGCGAGCTCTTTTTCTTCCAAAACCATCGTATACAAGGGGCAATTATCTGCTGTTCAGTTAAGACCCTATTTTAAAGATTTACAGGATGAATCCTATCAAAGTAATTTGGCAATTGTCCATAGTAGATTTAGTACCAACACACTTCCTAAGTGGAAGTTGGCACAACCTTTCCGTTGTATTGCACATAATGGAGAGATTAATACGATAAAAGGTAATATAAACTGGTGGCAAGCTAGAGAGCAAAGGATGAAGTTTGATGAAAAGCTTGGTCGTTTTGTCCTTCCTGTTTGTGATCCACATATTTCAGATTCTGGGAACTTTGATAATGTTGCAGAATTTCTAAGTCAAAGAGGTAGGTCTCTGCCCCATTCAATAATGATGATGATGCCTGAAGCATGGCAGAATGATCAGGAAATGGATGCGGATAAGAAAGCTTTTTATACCTATCATGACGCAATTATGGAACCCTGGGATGGTCCTGCATCTATATGCTTCGCTGACGGTGATTTTGCTGGTGCAGCTTTGGACAGAAATGGCCTGAGACCTTCTCGATACACAATAACAAATGACGGTTTTCTTATTTTGGCTAGTGAGGCAGGTTGTTTACCTGTGGATGAATCATCGGTTACAAAGAAAGGTAAATTAAAACCTGGCGAGATTTTACTCGTTGATTTAAACAAGAAAAAGATCGTTTATGATCAAGAAATAAAAGAGACAATTTGTAGAGCGTTCCCATACCAGAATTGGATCGAAGAGCATACCCATTTTTTAAATGATCAGTCGTATCATATCCCTGCACATCGAATGATTGAATCCAGCGATATTCTTAACAAAAAGAAGATTGCTTTCGGATTTACTGCTGAAGATGAAAAGCTGATTATTAATACGATGGCTGTTAGTTCTAATGAGCCATTAGGGTCTATGGGGGCGGATATTCCTCTTGCCGTTCTTTCCCGTAAAGCCCAGCATATATCAAACTACTTCAAGCAGCAATTTGCACAGGTTACCAATCCACCAATCGATTCATTAAGAGAAAAGTTTTTCATGTCGTTAAAGACATTTTTGGGGGGTACCGGAGCGCTTTTTGATATAGCAGGTGAAGAGGCAGATCTTGTTAGGATAGATTCTCCAATACTTGGAGAAGAAGGTTTCGAAGCAATACAAAAAATCGATAAACATTCTTTTAGGTTTATCAGGATCTCTTTGGCCTATACCCAAACGGAGGGACTTGAAACAGCACTTGATAGAATTTCTGATACTGTTGATAAACTGTCCGATTACTTTAATATCATTTGCCTTTGCGACTCTGATCTTGACGAGAAGCATCTTTCGGTACCTACCCTTTTAGCAACTGGTGCAATACACCATGCGCTGATCGCCAAAGGTAAAAGAAAGCAAGTTTCTCTAATCATTGAAGGAGGAGATGTTTGGGAAACCCATCATTTTGCGACCTTAATATCGTACGGAGCTGATGCTGTCTATCCGCATATGGCTTATCAAAGCTGTAGGAGTCTAGCTGGAAAAATGCGTGATGTCCAAGCCCATGAATTGATCAGGTCTTACAAAAAGGCTGCTGAAAAAGGTCTTTTGAAGATCATGGCCAAACTTGGAGTCTCCACAATTAATTCATACCGAGGAGCAAAGACTTTCGAGATTTTAGGATTAAGTGAGGCAGTTGTTGAAAAATGTTTCAAAGGTACGGTGAGCAGAATAGCTGGTCTGGATTTTACAGATCTTCAAAAAGAACAAGAACTAAAACATAACAAGGCATTTAAATCGAAGGATAATATATTGGCATTACCCGACAG
>OMKD01000100.1 GCA_900299495.1 Sphingobacteriales bacterium | reverse complement strand
GAGAAACGCTCCAAACTTGATGAGGTTCTTATACAGCGTGTTTGGTCGAAGCGTATGGGGAAGACTATAAATGATTATACTAAAGAAATCCGTTTGGTTCGGAAAAAGGTTTATATAAAAATAACCTCCGCACCGCTAAAGCAAGAAATGACAATGAATAAAGATAAGATAAGGGATATGTTTAACCGAGCTTTTCAAGACCATGTAGTAGATGAAGTGATCATAAAATAAAAAAGCACCGTAAATTTTACGGTGCTTTTTTATTTTATGAGTTCAGTATGAATTACTTCGCTCTAGCCATAGCCATCTGAACAGCATTGTACATGTTTACAACGCCACCAGATACTGAAAGATCAGCAAATGGAACTGTTCTTCCGCCTTCATCTTGACCTGGAACCAATACGTCCATATCAAGTTTAACAGAACTTTCCATGATAATCTCTCTAACATCCGAAGCAGATAGAGATGGGAAATATGATCTAAGTACTGCAGCTACACCAGCACAAGCAGGTGATGCCATTGAAGTACCAGAAATTGCGTTATAACCGTTATCAGGCCAAGTAGCATAGATATCAACTCCAGGAGCAAATACATCTACATTATTTGCACCATAGTTTGAGAAACGTGCTGGTGACATTGCTTCACCTTTCCAATCTAGAGCACCAATTTCTAACCAGTTAGAAGCCTTTTTAGCTGGATTCTTCTTATATGAATCATTCGGGAAGTTGTCAGCAACATCATTGTCCTGACTGCTATTACCTGCAGCATGTACAAGAAGAACGTCCTTTTTCATTGCATATTTAACTGCTTTGTTCACAACATCCTTATTCCAAGAATATGCTTTACCGAAAGACATGTTGATTACTGTTGCACCATTATCTACTGCATAACGAATAGCAGCAGCAACATCTTTATCACGCTCATCACCATCTGGAACTGCACGGATAGTCATAATACGAACGTTGTCAGCAACTCCATCCATACCTATACCATTGCCACGCTCAGCACCGATGATACCACCTACGTGTGTACCGTGACTTGCATCAGGTCCTTCGTATGTGTTGTTACCGTATCCAGATTCTTTTGCATTTGCATAGTCATCACCTACGATATTTCTTGGATCGAAATCAACATTGTAGTAATAGTCTAATTGACCAGAGAAATAGTCAACACCACCCTGAAGTCTTTCAGAGAAGTCAGCAAGATCTGCTCCTGCTTCAACATTTCTAACAATGATTGAAAGTGTTTGCTCAACACCTTCGCCAGAAATTCCAAGTGCGTTGATGTTTTCTGTGTTAGCCTCTTTACCATCTAGTTTTTCAATGACAAGGTTTGTAACACGTAACATTTCAGAGTAGCGTTCTCTTAAAGGAGAAGCGTTGTCTACAGCCTGTTGCCAAGCCGCTTTGATATCCTGGTATCTCTGGAAGTCTGCCTGATCTTTTTTTGAAACATCAGCAGCTGTTTGACCAGCATATTTTTTAGAATACATTCTATATAAACGAGTAATCTCAAGGTTGTCATGGTTTACTTCACCATTTGCACCTCCGATGAAGTTCCATCCGTGAATATCGTCGATGTATCCATTTTTGTCATCATCGATTCCATTACCTGGGATTTCACCTTCGTTCACCCACATTACGTTCTTAAGGTCATCGTGTACCTCTTCGATACCTGAATCAATAACAGCAACTACAACAGTTTTGCTGCTTTTTCCTTTAAGTAGCTCTTCGTAAGCTTTGATTGTACTCATTCCTTGTACACCATCTTTCTCCATATCAAGGTGGTGCCAGTTCTCAGCAGGTCCCTGTGCAGAAAGATTCAATGATCCTGCAAGAATAAAAGCAGATAATGCTAAATTTTTAATTTTCATAGACAGATTTGATTATTTAAAAATGGCAGGACTATTTCTTAATTCTAATGTGAAACGAATTTTTGTGCCTACTAATTTTTTATGAAATACTATCATTCACCAAACGCTAATATATTGAATGTACTTAAACAAACGGAATTTTTTTTTGCGAAAAGGAAATTTAATGTATCAAGTTGTATCTTTATACGATAAAACCGTTAAAAATTTATACTAAAAATTATATGAAGAAGGCTTTTCTGACCCTAAGTTTTATCTCTTTTCTTTTTTTGGGTAATACAAATGCGCAGCATTTTGAACTAGGCGCTACTATAGGCACCAGCAATTATATTGGAGACCTAAGTCTCAACTCTACAAAAATGTATTTGCGTGAAAGTAATTTCTCTGGTGGGGTACACATGCGATTTAATATGAATCCGATGATATCCTTTAAACTGGGAGCAAATTACGCTGGTCTTTCAGGAACGGATGAGAATGCTCGGATTCAAGAACTTCGAAACAGAAACCTTAGTTTTTCAACCGATGTTTTTGAAGGTATGTTTGCTGTAGAAGTAAATATACCAGGATTCCAGCCTTATGGTCTTAATCAACCTTTTTCACCTTATTTTTATGGAGGTATAGCTTATACCTATTTCAATCCAAAAGCTTTTTATGAGAATCAATGGTATGATCTTCAGCCCTTGCAAACGGAAACGGTTAATTATGCTAAAACAACCTTAAGTATTCCATTTGGATTCGGGTTAAAATATGCAGTAACAGATAAATTTAGTATTGGACTTGATTTTGGTGCACGATACGCTTTTTCAGATTACTTAGATGATGTTAGTGGACACTATCCAGATACCGATGCAATGATAGCCGCTGGTAATGTTATTGGTGCGGCTTTATCAAACAGAGCGGGTGAATTTTTGGGTGAAGGTAATCCAGATATCCCAGTAGCTAATTCACTGCGTGGAGATACTAAATTACATGACATGTATTTTATGTTTGGCCTGACAGTTGCCTATCATTTTTTGGATAATGGCTTGGTGAGAACAAGAAAAAGAAACAGGAATAAAATTGGATGTCAACGATTCTAATTTAGAAAAATAAATTAATCACTTCATAAGGCCTTCGCAGAACCAATTTGCGAGGGCCTGTCTGTTTTTACTAGGAAAGATTCGTTGTTGGTCAAGGGGATTTGTAATATTCCCTAATTCTATGAAAACTGCAGGAAGGGTAGTTTCTCTTAAAACAAATAGGTCTCTTGAAGATATAGTGCCGCTGTAATTTCCATTGGCTCTGTATATTTTATATTTATCTGCTACCGTCCTATGTAGATTTTGAGCTAGTTTCTTGCTTGCAGAATCCTTTTCTCTGTAGTAAAAAAATAGGTCGATTTGTTTCTTTGATTTTCTGGAGTCTACATGTATAAACACAACTGACTGTTCTTTAACTCCAGCACGTTTGTTCTTCGCATAAAGATCATTGATTATATCAGATCTTTGTTGTAATCTTTCCTTTTGATTTAATGGAATAGGTTTATTCCCCCATGCCACTTCGTCGGTATCTTTCTTAAGATGAGAATCATCTCGAATACCATCATTATTGTCTCTTATAATTACATATGCTGTTGCCCCATGTGAAATCAAATTTCTTGTGAGTCTCAATGCGACATCGTATGCATATTCATCTTCACAAAGATGAGTTTTGTTCTTAGTATAAACTGCACCAGGATCTGGTCCACCATGTCCGGATACAATGTAGAATACCTGACCTTTAAGTTTTTCAGATAATTTAGGTACGTTCTGATACTTGGGGCCGAAGATTTCATAAACTCCTTTAGATGGTTTTTCAAAACTCCCTTCTGCCATCGGTGGGGTATTTGTTACGGGAGAGGCCTCCTGTTTTACGAGTACGGCTTGCAAGCAATTGAAGAAATGGTGTGGAACCCATAAAATTTTATCTTTTCGGAAATCTTCTGATCTTAAACCACTATCAAGTGCTTTCTCATTATAATTCTGGATGGAAAGCGCAAGATCATAATCTGTTATTCCTAGGGTTGTTCTTATGCTTTTAGAGTTGAATGTATGGGTTTGAATAGGTAAAATATAAGATTTTCCCTTTATGAGGCCTGATCCAGAATTGAGCTTGTTGAGCCTTTGGAATTCGTCAATATTACATTTGTAAGAAGCTATATGAAATCTTTTAAGTATGGATAAGATTCCATCTCCTTCTTGAGCTTCTGCTACCACGTAATTTGGACTGGCAAGTAGGGTGCTAAAGCTAATACTCATAAAAAAGAGTAATGCAGATATTCTTGAGTTCATTTTTAGGCCTATTTAACTTAGGGTAATGGTCCCAACAAAATAATTATATGCGATATATTCAACGAATTTATTACATATTAAATTATATTGATAACTGTTAAGTTTTAATAAATATAAATTATAAATAAGCAAGTAACAAGTTTATGGAATTAGCAGAGGTGTTATATACTTGGTCTGATGGAAAAGAATTACGAATTCTTGATGCATTATTGGCTGCGGGAATATTCATCATTGGCCAGGGTTTGATTCTTTTGATTAACAAAAGATGGACATTATTAATGTTTTCTGCTTCTTCAAAAAAAGAAACAGATCAACTGAAGATGCGAAAGTATACTCGCTTTTTTGTGAATTTAGTTTTACTTGTCCTTCTTGTTGAAATACTTAAAGTTCCAACGGGTTTTATGTCCTACTCACTTGGATTATCCTCTCAAGAGACAGGTGCCATTACGGTTGGAAAGGTGGTCAACGTAATTCTAATCATATATATCTCAGGAGGGGTGGCTTGGTTGAGTAGAAAATTTATTCTTGGACCATTTTTTAATCGGAAAAATCTGGATCAGGGCAGGCAGTTTGCACTGACTCAGTTTAGCATGTATGTGATTTACACGCTTACAGCAGTATTTTCGCTCAGTCAGATTATGAAGGATATTACCATTTTGGCAGGTGCCTTTGCTGGTTTAGCTGTGGGTATTGGTCTTGGACTTCAGCAGACTTTCAATGATCTGGTATCTGGAATTATAATGCTTGTCGAGGGAACCGTGGAGGTGAATGATACGGTCCTTATTGAAGGAAAGCAGGCAAAAGTAAAAAAGATTGGACTTAGAACATCTACGCTTGAAACTCCAGATCGGATGGATTGGCTGGTTCCTAATTCTAAATTAGTTATAGATAAATTGTTGAATTGGTCTCATGATAATCAGTCTACCCGATTTTTTATAGAAGTAGGCGTGTCTTATGATACCAATCCTAAAGACATAGAAGTTATCTGGGGAAAGGTTTGTAAAGAAGAGAAGTCTGTATTGTCTAAACCTGCTCCTTTAGTTCATTTTACTGAATTCGCTGATTTTAGTATCAATTTCAAGTTGTTCTTCTACAGTAGAGATTTTCATGGGATAGAAGGGGTGAAGTCATCCCTGCGCTTTAAATTGTTTCAAGCATTAAAAGACGCAGGAATTGAAATCCCATATCCTAAGCAAATAATGATTACTAAGCCTTAGGTTCATTATTATCTTTATTTTCCGTAGGAATAATGCCTGTTTTCTCCCCAAAATACTCTACGAAGTGATGCATGTCTCGAGCGAGATCCTGATTTTGTGTTGCTTTGTAATACGTTTCGGTCATAGATTTTAGCGTTTGAAAGAAAAAGCGATCCATTTCCATGACTTGCATATCCTTCGTCCACAAATCTATTTTCAGTGTTTCTTTAGACTTGCGCTCAAAGATAGAAAGCATAAATGCTTTACATGATTCCTGACCTTCTTTAGTACTTGCATCCCATTTTATGTCAACAGGGATTTTATCTTCATTAAGCTCTACCTCAAGCGTTATCTTTGATTTATTCTGGCTCATTTGTTAAATTTTGTGCAAAGGTAATGAAAAGCTATCAGTATTAAGTAATTGACTATAATGTCTTAATGCCTTTAATGATCGCACCTTGTTCTCTTAATAAATTCAGTACACCTTTTTGTCCTCCTAAATGGGCTACTCCCATAATGCCCAATGTACTATCTGTTTTAGCATGCTTTAATATAGACTGCGTCATTTCAATATTTCTATCGTAAAGCAGTACCTTTTTATAGCCACCCATTTTTTGAACGGCCTGTTTGTAAATCGTTGTCATCTGAGCATTGGAATACAAGGATTCTAAACGATTAAATTGCCTTCTTGCCTTTGAGAAATTACTTAGCGATTGCTTTAGGAGGTGCAGGTGGTGTTTGTATGGTATTTTGAAAATAGTATCAAAGTGCTTTTCAAAATTTTCTAATCCTCCTGTTTGTTTTGCTTTTGAAACAGCATATTCATATAAGTGGCTGTCTACATCTAATGCACAAGGATTCTTTATTAGAAATTTTAAGAAAACGTAATTGATAAAGAAAGGAGAATAGTTTTTATAATGGTTAAGGTCTTGTCCTGTTACCTTATAAAAAGCGGACCAAAATTTGGTGTATTGTGCCTTACTGAGTTTTTGGTCCAAAGCTTCATGTTCTGTTTCTAAAAAAACTTCTAAGGACATTCCGCCTAAGCGGTCAATTTCAACTTCATTAAGCACAAGATCGACTTGGTCAATTATCGATTGGACCTTGGGGAGATGCCTGTTTATACCAGGGCTCCCCGTATGAATACTTCCAAATATATAGATATCCCTTAGTCCTTCTATATTGATGGACCAAAGTAGGAAATCTCTATTGCTTTTTTTCAATTAGATTTTGATTTACCTTTCGGATTAATCGTATTTAAATGGTAAGACTTTAGAATCCTTAACTGTAGATAAGGTAACAAGAGTCTTTAATCGCTCAATTTCTTCAATCTGACTTAGTGTCTTGAACATTAGCTGTTCATAAGCCGGGATATCGCGACAAACAATCTTGATTAACATATCACCTTCACCAGTTATGATATAACATTCAGTGATTTCATCAATCTTCTCTACCTCTGCAATAAATTTCTTCATGGCATTTTCTTTATGCCATGCAAGTGAAACAAGTACAAAGGTCTTTACATTTAAACCAATCTTAATAGGATCAATGTGGGCATGGTAAGAAGAAATGATCTTTTGTTGCTCCAGTTTTTTAACACGCTCTAGCGTTGGTGCAGGTGAAAGACCAATTTTCTTAGATAGATCCAAGTTTGTTATTTTACTATTAGCCTGAAGAATTTCAAGGATCTTTAAGTCAATTTTATCCAACTTTTCTGACATCTTACAAAATTTTTGTTATTAATATCGCTATTGATGATCAAGAAAGCAAATATAATGTATTTCTTTTGATTAGGTACAAAATTTTATCTTTAATTCAGGTGATAACATATTAGATGTGTTGATAACTATGTTTAAAAAAAAATATTAAACTGTTTGTAATATTTCAATTTTATCTTTATAATTGTCAAACAACCACTTGATTGTTGTACTTATCAATTATCTATACACTTTATCCTTCCCCCCTGGATTATACTATACCCAGTTTACTTGTACTGAATATCTTTTAACAAGCTGTGGCTGTTATTTGATTAACCCAAAACAATATAACATGAATACTATTTCTGCACTAGCTAGTTTTTTTAAACTTAGTGTTCAGTGGTTTTTACCTAACGAGAAAATGGAACAGATTGAAGACCACATGAATGCACTTCGTCTTTCTAATATTTTCTTTCTGTGTCTTTTGGGCGCAGTGTTCTCTTCCGGGACTGGTCTTATTTTTTCAGATAACCACAATATAACGCATCTTTTATGTGTTGCCCTATTAGTTGGAGGAGGTGTTTCTCTTAAATTTCAAGGTAATCTGGCTTTAGCAACGGAATTGTGCATTCTAGCGGTATTTAGCTTAAGTATAAGTTTCGATGGTATTTACTTTGTTCAGTTTTTCTGGTTGTTCTCTGCTTCTGTGCTATCATTTTTGCTTTTAGGAAAAACAAAAGCACTAAAGAAAACTGGAATACTGACCTTGTTATTTGGAACTCAGTTTCTTTTTCAGACTATAAATGTCCATGAATTCTCAAATGTACTTGGGATATATGGTCCATTTGAATTTCTGATGGCATTTTCACTTTTCCTGGGTTTAGGATTTGGAATGAATAGACCTAAGTCTATATTGATTGATGAGTTATTGTCTATCAGTAATGAGGTTTGTCAGGAGAATGAAGAGTTATCCAACAAGATTACGGAGAAGGATCTTATAATAAAATCCTTAGAAAGGGAACTGAAAGAGGTAAAAGCTTCTAGGCTTAAACAATCTAAGATTGATCTGGAAGCAAAGCTTAACAATCAAACATTTATAAATGAACTGATTGATGAATTAGAAGATTAAAAAAAACCGAGTTGAATTTCAACTCGGTTTTTTTCTCTATGGGAAGATTCCCATTGCCAGGTAATCAGATCCGATTTTTCCAACAGCACTTACAAATGCTGCTGTTCTCAAATCATTTACACCTATGTGTGTATCCATGATTGCTCTGATTTGGTGGTAAGAAGAGATCATTGTTTCTTCTAGTCCAGATCGAACTAAATCAATTTCATCTGCTCCACGGGCAACGAATGTTCTTTCCAAGTCACCAACTACTTTACCAGTATGTTGTTCGATGATACCAATCATCTTTTCATATGTTTGTTGGTTGAATCTTTTTTCCATACGGCCAAATCTCATGTGAGAAAGGTTTTTCAACCACTCAAAGTAAGATACTGTTACACCACCTGCATTCAGATAAACATCCGGTAGTACAAGAATATTTCTTTCTAAGAGGATTTTCTCAGCGCCTGAAGTAACAGGACCGTTAGCTGCCTCAGCAATAACTTTAGCTTTAATCCTTGCAGCGTTTTCTTCTGTGATTTGATTTTCTAAAGCAGCAGGAACCAATACATCACATGGATATTCCAAGATTGATGCTCTATTCTCCTTGCTTATTGTTTCTGTACCTGGGAAACCAAGTATAGTGCCGTTTTCTTTTCTGTATTCTAGAAGCTTGTGGATGTCAATTCCGTCAGCGCTGTAAATAGCTCCTTCGTATTCACCGACACCAACGATCTTAGCGCCACCTTCATCCTGAGAGATTTTGCCCGCGTAAGAACCTACGTTACCCAGTCCCTGGATGATCATTGTTTTGCCTTTGATACCAACAGACATACCCATTTTGTCCATGTCTTCTTTGTGGTTCAACGCTTCACGTATACCGTAGAATACTCCTCTACCTGTTGCTTCTTCTCTACCTCGTACACCGTTTAGGGTAACTGGCTTACCTGTTACACAACCCGCAGCATCAATATCCTCTCCTTTGAACGCTCTATACGTATCGAAGATCCAAGCCATCTCTCTACCGCCTGTTCCGTAATCTGGCGCTGGTACATCAATTGCAGGACCAATAAAGTTTCTGCGAACTAGCTCAGTTGTATATCTTCTAGTAATTTTCTCTAATTCAAGCTCGGTGTATTTAGCAGCGCTGATTTTAACACCACCTTTAGCACCACCGAAAGGAACGTCTACAATAGCACATTTCAAACTCATTAGAGTAGCCAATGCCATTACTTCCTCCTGGTCAACTTGCTTACTGTATCGGATACCACCTTTAGTTGGTAGCCTGTGATGACTATGCTGTACTCGATATGCTTCGATTACTTCGTAACCTTTTTCCAATTTTACTGGAAATTTCATTCGGTAAACAGCGTTACATGCCTTGATTTGTTCGATTAAGCCCGGGTGCAACCCTGTATGCTCCGCAGCTTTATCAAAGTAATTTTGTACACTTTGGTAAAAGCTAGTGTTACTTTTTGGCTCTGACATCTCTATTAATTTGATTTTCTAATTTAGTTAAGTTCTTGTCCATTCTAAATAGATAATAGAATAGACCCAGTAGTATTACAATAATTACTGCAACGACTACATAAATCTTGCCAATACTACGCATGAAGTCAACTTGTTCTCCTTGCGCAAACGCTTGTAGGGTAAGTACAAGCCCCAGTATGAATAATACGGTTCTTTTCTTCATAATTAAAAAGTGAGTAAATGTAAACAGATTTTTAAATCTACCCAATAATTTTTTTTAAAATTGATTGACTTTTTCCTCAAGTATTTTCGTTCTTGTTCTCACCCTTGCCATCCACCAGCCAAACAGCGTCCAGCCGATTATGATTGGGTAGAATATCATTCGCATAGTATTATCAAGATCTTGTGATCCAAAAGCAGGATTCCCCCCGTTGCCAGGGTGTAAGCTGCTGAATAATCTTGGAATAACATAAATCAAAGGAATCAAAGCCGTAAAGGCAAAAATATTGTATACAGAAGCTAAGCGAGCTTTTTTATCTACGTCTGAAATAGAGGCTCTTAAAACGAAATATGCCAGATAGATCAACAGTGAAATAGCGGTCATGTTTTGCTTGATATCCCAACTCCAATAAGCTCCCCAGGTATGTTTAGCCCAAACAGCACCGGTTAATAAACCTAAAATGCCAAATAGGATACCTACAGAAGTAAAAGATGATGCTCTGTGATCATAATCCATTTTTCTCTTCTTAAGGTAGTTTATACTGTTTACCATGCCTGCTATGAAAATTATGATCATAGCAAACCACAAACTCACATGAAAATAAGTATTTCTAATAGTCTCGTAGAGCGTATTTCGGTAAGGAAAAGTAATGCCTTCTTGTTTATTCAATTCCTTAATGGCATTTTCTGACCAAACGGTATTCGTATTTGAAACACTATCTTTTAGATCGTTTAGATAAACAGCTCCTGGAAGTAAATGGGTGCCGTCTATTTCATTATCTATTATTAAAGTTGCATTTCGTTCTTCAATGCCCGCAGGTAGTTTTTCCGGTAAGTCAAAATATAAAACCATGCCTTGATCTGAAGAAACGCTGTATTCTTTTGCAGGTATAGAATAATCATCGAGCTTTAACCATGCTCTGTGAGTATCTGATTGAGTATAAAATGTATTATAGCCACTGGAACGAAGCTCTAGGCTTTTTCCTAGTTCAGCAGTAAAAGGACTGGCATCTGTGATCCCTGTTTTTAAAGGAAGTAATAAACCTGCAGTGAAACCATAGATAAGAAGTAACATACCTAGGATCTTCCACCACCAATTTTTCATAGGAGTCATATTGAACGTTGTCTTAATTTTTCCATAAAAATGGGAATAATATTACGGATACAGCAAAAAGCAGTAAGATTATTCCTAATAATGACATAATATCACCAAAAGCTTCAGCACCCACACTATTGATTGTTCCAGCCTGTAATGCGAAAGCTGACATATGTACTAAAGAAATTAAAATAGGTATAATGATTGGAAAACCCAATATGGTCATCATCGTTCCGTTATTTGAGCTTTGACTGGCTATACCTGCAACAAGTGTTAGACCCATAGAAAGACCTAGGCTCCCAAGTAATATAGCGAGTAAGAATAATGGGATATTTAATATTGGTGAACCGGATATAGCGCCAAATATGGTGAAGTTCACCACAGATAACATAAAAAGAATGATGAAATTATAAATGACCTTAGATAAATATAAGGATGTTCCATTGACCATTGAGAAATAATAGAGTCTCCGCTTACCCATTTCGTGGCTGAAACTTTTGAGTATCGCATTTACAGCTGCAAACAAAACTATAATCCAGTAGAGTATAATCCAGATAGGACCTGAAACGTTTGCAAAAGAAATGAATATTATAAATAAGGTAGACAATACATAGAGCATAAGCCCTCCAAGTGCATGAACCTGTCTGAGTTCAATGGTGAATTCGTATTTTAAAAGATTGAAAATATCCTTTAGCATGTTTTCAAATTAAAGTTCCTCTGCAATAGAGTCAAGTACTTCCAGTATCAGATTGTTCATTCCCTCATTAGCCTTAGTGCTAAATGTCTTTGCCTGTCTGTTCGCTAGGAGTAGATTTATGGAAAGTGCATGGTGTCCTAAAAGACTTGCCATTGTGTATATACCAGCAGTTTCCATTTCAAAGTTCGTGATTTTGGTACCGTTGATCTCCGCTTCTGCAATTAAATCAAAGAAAGACTCCGTTAGTTTTGTCTTTCCTCTAAGTGATCTCCCTTGAGGACCATAGAATCCAGGGGCAGTAAGCGTAGCTCCTTTGTGGTAGTTTGTTGCAATCTTGTCCATAAGTACACTACTACAGGCAGTAACAGAAGTAGGTACATGTCCAAGTTCAACTGTTTTCAAAATTGAGAGTAGTCCTTCATTTATGGCTTTTTCTTGCTCGTCCATGTCCTTAATAGGATAGAAATGCTGAAGTGGACCGAGGTCGATACCGTAAGACGATGCAAGTACATTGTCAACTCCCAAATCTTTATGTAAGGCTCCTGAGGTGCCTATACGAATAATGTTCAATGCCTTTTTAGTCGCTTTTTCCGTTCTGCTTGAAAAATCTATATTAACCAGTGCATCTAATTCATTAAAAACAATGTCGATATTGTCTGTGCCGATACCCGTGGAAATAACTGTTATTCTTTTATTCTTGTAAGTTCCTGTATGCGTTACAAATTCACGTACAGACTTTTTAAACTCAATACGTTCAAAATGCTGAGTTACCATTTCTACACGATCTGGGTCACCAACAGTGATTATTGTATCTGCTACATGCTCAGGTAAAAGTCCAAGATGATATATTGATCCATCTTTATTTAGGATAAGTTCTGATTCCGGAAAAAAGGTCATTTACTTTTTTTATTTTAAATTCACAGCAAAATTGCAAAAAAAAACTTAAACCATATTCACCCGAAGGGTTGTTGTTTAAATCATGACCAATAATCCTAAATTCGTTAACCTATGATGAGATCTAGATTATTCCTTAGTCTTCTTCCAATACTTGTAATGACTTGCTTTAGTCAGGATGTGTACGCACAGAAAAAAACTAATTTTCAAGATAACCAAGTGACCGGACACGAGGCTTTTGTATCTGGTGGTAGAGCAAATCGTGCATTCGGAGCAGAGTCATTTATTGGTGGAGGCTACAAAAACACAACTGATGGTGAATTGTCATTGGTTGTTGGCGGACAATTCAATACCACTAGAAATGATTTTGCTACAATTGGTGGAGGTTATGTAAATGAGGTAAAAGGCCAGTATGCAACCATCCCAGGTGGTTGGTGGCTTAAAGCGCCTTCTTTTGGTGAGGTTGCTATAGGATATCTAAATACAATTTATGCACCTATGTCTCCTGTGTCTGCTCATCCTAGAGATCGAATATTTACGGTTGGTAATGGTCGTACGGAGGTGATTTCTGCGATTGAAACAAGACAAAACAGATCAGATGCCTTTTATATCCTCAAAGGAGGTGATGCAATGTTGTCTGGTCGATTATATATGGGGGCAGATACCATTAATTACGTGTCTGTGGATACCTTAACACAAAATCAGACTGATTTTTCCGCTTTGGATGTACTACAGTATAAGTGGGAGGGTAATACCGGATTCAGAAATCGGTACGATTTGAATTTTGGCTTGAATGGTGCTCAAGTGAAAAAATACTATCCTAATTTGGTTTCTACTGATGGGCTTGGTTTTCTTACAGTAGATTATATTGGTTTCGTGCCGCTTCTTATTGAGGATTCAAAGAATAAAAGTGTGATCATAGATTCTTTAACCTTAAAGGTAGATGAAAAGGATCAGGAAATTGAGGCTCTCAATAATCGCCTAAATAGTATAGAATTGATGATTCAAGAGTTGAAACAAGAGCTAGATAGTCTAAAACCTAAACAAACGCCAACTGATGAATCTGAGGAGCAAGAGTCTGAAGATAATAATGAATCTAATAATCAATAGATATGAAAAAGATCTACCATTTAAGTAGCTGCAGTACTTGTCAGCGAATAATAAAAACGCTAGAGCCATCTGCTGATGTTATTTTGCAGGATATCAAGACAGAGCAAATAACTGAAGAACAACTTCTAGAAATGAAGGATATGGCAGGAACTTATGAGGCGCTGTTTTCAAGAAGAGCCATGAAGTACAGAAGCATGGGGCTTAATGAAATGGAACTTTCAGAAGAAGATTATAAAAGGTATATCCTTGAAGAATATACCTTTTTGAAAAGACCTGTTATGATTAGTGGTGACCAGATATTTATTGGGAATTCTAAAAAAGTTGTTGAGAAAGCTCAATCTGCTTTTTAGTTACATCTAAGATATCTGGCAGGAAGTTCTAGTCTATTGCTTTCATGACCTGCTCGGTCGATTAGGTAAACCTCCCAGCTTACTTCATCCACAGGGTATTCTTCTGAAGAATCGCAGGGGCCGGATACATCTGAGACCCAGGCAGGGAATATACAGCAGGTTGTGGGAACCTTAATAGTAATTTCTCCTGATATACCATTGCTGGCTCCCTTGTCGCTGATTTCAGGTAAGTCAAATTCGTTTTCTGATACACCTGTTCTAAGGTCTGTAAAAACAATTGACTTAATAGTGTCTGGTTCGCCTTCTTTAGGTCCCAAATCTCCATCTCCATCGGTAAAT
>OMKD01000099.1 GCA_900299495.1 Sphingobacteriales bacterium | reverse complement strand
TCGGAATCGTTGGTAAAGGGGTCACATTTGATACAGGTGGTATCTCTTTAAAGCGCTCTTCCAACATGCATTTAATGAAAAGTGATATGGGAGGGGGTGCAGCAGTGCTTGGACTAATGAGAATGGCCGATAAGCTACAATTGGATGTAAACCTTACCGGTATCGTTCCAGCTACTGATAATTCTATTGGACAAAACGCCATCAAACCTTCTGATGTAATTTCCTCTTATTCAGGAAAGACTATTGAAATTATAGATACCGATGCGGAAGGTAGGCTTTTACTTGCAGATGGTCTTAGCTACATGGAGCAAAACTATAATCCAGATGTTCTTATTGATATAGCAACTTTAACAGGAAGCTGTATAACCGCACTAGGCACCTTTGCTGCAGGTTTTATTACAAATAATTCCGACATGTCTTCAAGGCTTATGGCTAGCGGCTATAAAACAGGAGAAAAAGTATGGGAGCTACCCAACTGGGATGAATACAAATCATTAATCCAGTCTAATATTGC
Source organism: Sphingobacteriales bacterium (assembly GCA_900299495.1). Classification (GTDB taxonomy): domain Bacteria; phylum Bacteroidota; class Bacteroidia; order Chitinophagales; family Saprospiraceae; genus AM-2324. Next base: position 23,182 of record OMKD01000099.1, on the reverse strand, counting down.
TGATGTAAAAAACTTCAGTGGATATCCAAGAGCGGGAGCTATTACAGCTGCAAAGTTTCTGGAGTATTTCATAGGAGAACATAAATCCTGGGCGCACTTAGACATAGCAGGAATGGCTATGGAAAATACTCCTGGAAGTTCAAATCAGGTTGCAACAGCATTTGGACTACATTTACTCCTTGATTTTATTGAAGCTTACCAAGAAGAAGCATAAAGTGATCCATTTAAATATAATTGTAAAAGGAACCGTTCAGGGAGTATTCTTTAGAGCTAGTACTCGCTTAAAAGCTTTGGAGCTTGGCATAAAAGGTTATGTGGAAAACAGGGCTGATGGTTCAGTATATATTGAAGCAGAGGGCACGAAAACTCAACTAGAGGAGTTCATAACCTGGTGTTCTAATGGACCTGAACACGCTTTTGTAGAAGAAATCATTGAGCAGGAGGCTCCACTTATCAATTACATGGACTTTATTATCAGAAGATAAAATTTAATCCGAAAGCGCTTTTACCAAATCGTCAATTAGGTCTCGCACATCTTCTACACCAATACTTAAACGAATTAGAGAATCGGTAAGACCCAGACTCAAGCGATCTTTTTTAGGAAGAGAAGCATGTGTCATCGTTGCTGGATGCCCTATAAGAGATTCTACTCCTCCGAGTGATTCAGCGAGCGTAAAAAGTGTTGTTTTCTGCATCACTGCGACAGCATCTTCCTGTTTATCACCGTTCAGATCAAAAGAAATCATACCACCGAAATCATGCATTTGCCTTTTGGCAATCTCATATCCAGGATGATCTTCAAAACCTGGATAATAAACATGATTAACTTTTTCATGAACCTTTAAAAACTCAGCAATGATTCTGGCATTTTCACAAGAACGTTGTACTCTAAGATGAAGTGTCTTTATGCCTCTAAGCATTAAGAAACAATCCTGAGGACCAGGAATAGCACCTACTGCGTTTTGTATAAAAGCCAATTGCTCTGCGAGTCCATTATCATTTAAAATGACAGCACCCATTACTACATCCGAATGACCACCCAGATATTTGGTACAAGAATGCATAACTAAATCAGCGCCTAAATCAATTGGATTTTGCAAATATGGAGAAGCAAAAGTATTATCAACACAAACTAATACATCATGCTTTTTTGCTATTGCACAGATTGCCTCCAAATCCAATATACCCAACATAGGGTTCGTAGGGGTTTCCAGCCATATCAAACGGGTGTTTTGATTAATTGATTGCTCGACAAGTGCCAAGTCCGTCATATCAATGAATCTTCCCGTCACACCAAAGCGCTCATGTACTTTTTTAATTTGTCTGTAAGAACCTCCATAAAGGTCATTAGTAGAGAGGATCTCTGCTCCTGGGTTCAATAAGCGAACAACAGCATCCATTGCTGCCATGCCTGAAGCGAAACAAAAAGCATGCTTACCATTTTCCAATGCTGCCAGATTAGTCTCCAGTGCAGTCCTTGTAGGATTTGACGATCTGGCATAAGCATAGCCCTTATGAACACCTGGGGCATCCTGGGCATAAGTGCTGGTCTGATAAATGGGAGTCATCACCGATCCGGTAGTCGGATCGGGATGTACTCCAGCATGTATTACTTTTGTTCCTATTCGCATAGTTTATTTCTTAGCCATTACAGCTTTTGCTTTTGCTATGATTGTAGCTGTATTCATTTTGTACTTGGCAAGTAATTGATCTGGCTTACCAGACTCACCAAAACAATCCTCCATACCAACAAACTCCATTGGACATGGATTATTAGTCGCTAGCAACTGTGCTACAGAACCACCTAATCCACCAAGAATCTGGTGTTCTTCAGCGGTTACAACACAACCTGTTCTAGCGGCAGAAGCAAGTACAGCAGCTTCATCCAAAGGCTTAATTGTGTGAATATTGATCAAATCAACACTGATACCTTCTGATTCAAGTGCATTAGCAGCTTCAACAGCATACCAAGTAAGGTGTCCAGTAGCGATGATACTCACATCTTTACCTTCGTTCATTTGAACGGCTTTACCAAGTTCAAACTCACCTTCAGGCATAAATACTGGCCATCCTGGACGACCGAATCTAAGATATACAGGACCATCATGCTCTGCAATTGCAATAGTAGCAGCCTTAGTTTGATTATAATCACAAGGATTAATCACTGTCATACCAGGTAACATCTTCATCATTCCCATATCCTCCATGATTTGGTGTGTTGCTCCATCCTCACCCAAAGTCACACCTGCGTGAGAAGCACAAATCTTAACATTCTTGTGTGAGTATGCAATTGATTGTCTGATCTGATCGAAAACACGACCTGTCGAGAAATTTGCAAAGGTACCTGTGTAAGGAATCTTACCAGAGGTTGCAAGTCCTGCTGCAACACCCATCATATTTGCCTCTGCGATACCCACCTGGAAAAAACGATCTGGAAAAGTATCCTTAAATGCGTTCATCTTAAGTGAACCTGTTAAGTCAGCACATAGGCCGACGACTTTATCATTTTTTTGTCCTACCTCTAGAAGTCCGGCACCAAAGCCATCCCGTGTAGATTTTTTATCTTTTGCTGTATAATCTGATAACATGACTGTTTTTTTTAAGTTGAAAATTATGCCGGATAAGGATAATCACCCATAGTTTCCTCTAACTGAGCCAAAGCTTGTTCTGTTTGTTCAGCATTTGGAGCAATCCCGTGCCACTCGTGAGAACCTACCATAAAGTCGATAGGATGTCCCATTTCAGTGCGCATTAGAATTACCTGAGGCTTTCCATTACCTGTATTTGCCTTTGCGGCTTCAAGGCTAGCAACAAGTGCTTCCATATTATTTCCGTCAACTTCAGTCACAGACCAACCAAAGCTTTCCCATTTACCTTTTAAATCTCCAAGAGAAAGAACATCATCATTATCTCCATCAATCTGACGACCATTCCAGTCTACTATACCAACAAGATTATCGATCTTATTGTGAGCAGCATACATCACTGCTTCCCAGATTTGACCTTCCTGTAACTCTCCATCTCCCATAAGACAGAAGATAGATTTACCATCCTGATCCAGTTTCTTTGCCTGGGCAACACCACAAGCTACAGATAAACCCTGACCAAGAGAACCAGAAGCAATACGAACACCTGGAAGTCCTTCGTGCGTTGCGGGGTGTCCTTGCAGACGAGAATTCAGCTTTCTGAATGTTGCCAGCTCTTCAACAGGAAAATAACCTGATCGAGCAAGAACACTGTAGAATACAGGTGAAATGTGACCATTAGACAGGAAGAACATATCCTCCCCTTTTCCATCCATCTTAAAAGACGGATCATGATCCATTATTTTAAAATAAAGTGCAGTGAATAAGTCTGCACAACCCAAAGAGCCACCTGGGTGACCCGAACTCGCATAGTGTACCTGACGGATAATATCTCTTCTTACCTGACATGCAACGCGTTCTAAATCTTTTATAGAAGACATAGTGTTGATTATTAGTGTTTCAAATTTAACGCAAAAATAAAAAAAATAGAATCATAAATAACAAAAGGCAACCTAAGGTTTCCCTTAAATTGCCTTTGTCATTTCCTTACTAGCAAGAGACTAGTTTACAGAATCCATAAGGTCTTTACCAGGCTTGAACTTCACTACATTTTTAGCAGCGATAGTAATTGTCTCACCTGTTCTAGGGTTACGTCCAGAACGAGCCTCACGCTTTGTTACAGAGAAAGTACCAAATCCGATGATGGTAGCTTTGTCATTTCCTTGAAGAGCTGAACCGATTGCGTTAAACATCGCGTTTACAGCTGTTGTAGCTTGTGCTTTAGTGATATTAGATTCTTCAGCAACTTTGTTGATTAAATCTCCTTTATTCATCATTCAATGATTTATGAAAAATTAGATATAAAAAATCATTTGTCAATCACTAAACATATAAGAGGTTCAAAATAATTCCAAACCCCCTTATTTTATTAGGAAAAACTAGTGATTTAAACCAAATTACATAAAGTTTATGGTATGCTTAACAATATTTTACCTTTTTTTTCAATAATTTTAGGAAAACGCATTAAAACGATGAAAATACTAAAGAAATCAACCGTTCTAGCACTTTCTGTAGGTGTAATTCTTGCCTTCAACAGCTGTTCTCCAGGGTATGGATGCGAAATTTCAGACAATGCCACAGTAAAAACGAATAGAAAAGGAGAATTACCAACAAAAGGTAGAAGTTCGAGTCTTTTCCCTAAGGAAATGAATAAAAAAATGGGTACGAAAAAGAATTAATTCACTTTCTTATACCGCTCCGCAATCGCATTTATACTGTAAACAGTAATCACAAGTAATATTCCAGGAAACAAACTCAGCCAGTATGCTGAAATATTTGATTTCCCTTGACTAAGCAAAACCCCCCAGCTTATCTCGCCTACCGCCATACCTATACCTAAAAAACTTAAAGAAGCCTCGATTAATAAACTCCCAGATACTGCCAATGCAAGAGTAATAAAAAACTGGTTCTTGATATTTGGGAAAATATGTCTCCAAAAGATTCTACCCTTGCTCAATCCTAACTGCCTACTTGCAATAATATAATCCTGCTCTTTAACTCTTAAAACTTCTCCACGAATAATTCTTGCAATATTTTTCCAAAGTACAAGTCCAAACAAACACATGGTAAGTACTAAGCTGGGCGATTGAAAATAACCCAACAAAGCCAATAATATCATAGTAACTGGCATTGCTGTAATCAATACAATCACAAAATAGAATATGCTATCAATTGGAATACTATAGCTTGAAAGGGAAAATCGAAGGTCAATCTGTTTGTAAATGATGCGTCTATACAATTGTCTTAAAATCCCAAACAATCCAATTGGGACTACAATTGCTAGTACTACTTCCTTTATGTGTAATACGCCTTTACTAATCAAGCTGACATTAAGGATCATAAATACGATATAACAAGCCATAAAACCTCCTAACCCATAAAGTATTATTTTACTAAGCGTCCATTTAACTGATCGATCGCCCAGGAAACCCGCAAATCCACCTATCAACAATCCTAATGCCCCTGCAACCAATCCTACAATCAGCATGATCTTGATAATTAATCTACAACCATTAAGTAATCCTGCAAGTACATCCCTACCAATCTTATCTGTTCCTAACCAATGCCTGTAGCGTATTGACTTCACACGCTGCTTTTCAAAAGGTCCTTTATAAGAGGCGTTTTTTAGATCCAATGTATTTGCTGAGTACGGAACAACAGGCATGATTTTAAATTCATCATGCTTTTCCCATTTTACTCTTCGAATCTTATTGTAGCGTTCATTTATACCTAAATCAAACATAGTCTCCCCTATAGAAGGCATATACCATGTTTCCTCTACCTTTGCTAAGATCGGTTTATCACTAGCCAAAAACTCAAGAAATATAGCTACAAAAAACAATGACAGTAACCATACAACCGCGAATCGTATCTTTAGCTGCTTTACTTTAATCCAAAAAGATTTGAACGAACTTCTGAATTTCTTATTTACCATGTCCGAGCCCTCCCAATCTCAATTTTGGATCAAAAACCAGGTAAAGCAAATCAGAAATTAAATATCCTACCAAGGTCATAATACCTGAAATAAAACACAAGGCATATAAAACAGGCCAATCATTGGACATAAAGGCATCAAACAACAAACCTCCAAGTCCTGGAATGAAGAAAATGGATTCAATGATCACACTACCCACTAATAATCTGCTAAACAAAGTACCGATAAGAGTAAATAATGGATTAAGCGCATTAGGAAGCACATACAAACTAAAGATTTGTTTCTCTTTTATGCCTCTAGATCTTGCTGCCTGAACATATTGCTTACTATACTCCTTTGCTATATTTTCTCTCAAGTGTTTATAAATAGACAGAATAATCGGAAAAGCTAAACAAAAGATAGGTAAGGTTAGATATTGAAAAATATCCTGGACACTTGCCCCTTTTTCTACAGCACCAATTCTAAATAAGCTTAATTCTGGAAATAGAATTTTATTGGCAAAGAAGAAAATCAGAAGTGTTGCTAACCAAAATCTTGGGACAGCCATCAACATACTAATTACTCCATCAAACCTATTGCGTATATGCTCGCGTTGCCGATTGACAAAAAACACGAGTCCGATAGATGCAACTATAGAGAGGAAAAATGCCAATAGGTTCAGCAATAGCGTATATTTCACCGAGCCTTTTATCAATGAATTTACCGACCGTCCTCTGAATGATTGTCCAAAATCAAAATCAATGGCGGATCTCCACCATTTGTGAAAACGATTGTCAAAACCATGCAACTCTAAGGAAGGGATATAGTCCCAAAGTTTAGGCTTTTCATTAATTATCGATCCAAAGAATGAACGGACGGGATCTAGTCTTTCACCTGGAAATAAAGTTGATAAGTCTTCTATAACTACAGCAAGCTCGTTTGAATCTAAGCCTCGGAAATACCTGTTTTTTAAGTTCTTCAACTCAATAGCATTATCTCCAGCAAATTCATTGGATGCGGTAAACAACTTCATCATTTCGGAATCAAAACCCTTTACAAGCTGCCAATCTCCTGAATTATACAAAAGATGCTCTACCGTATTCCTTCTTCCTTCGGGAAATACAGCCGCTAATGCATTGTGATTAACAAAAGAAGGACCTATGGAAAAATAGAAAGAAGGCTTATCCAAATCATAAGCCTTAATACATTCTTGATACAAGCGATCTTCAAAAATTATATCTCCACCACATAACGAAATCACCTCATCTCCTGTAGCCGACTCTCTTAGCATAAACAGGAATATACTCAAGACAAAAAGAGTCGGATAAAAGAGAAGTACGCGTATGAGGATCTTCCGGTACATCGATTATTTCAATTTCATGCAACCCAAACAAACATTAGGCAGCAAGCCAGATGAACCACCATCAAATCGGTCATGAATAACCACCCTGCTTTTCGGAGTCATCAACCATACGATTGGCATCTCATCAGCAAGAATCTTCTGAAATTCAACATATTGTTGTGACCTACTTTTCTCATCAAAATTTTCAACGATAGCATTAAGGAGAGCATCCGTCTCTGCATTTCCAAATTGCATTCGATTCTGCCCGCCCGGAGTATTTGCATCAGTGGAAAACATCTGTCTGAAATCGTCCAAGCCAGGACTAAAACCTGTACCATTCATGGTTAGATCGAAATCTCTTTGCTGCATAAGTTCAAGCCAACCTTTTCGGTCTTTTTTAATAATTTCAATCTCCATACCAATCTCCTCAGCTGCTTGCTGAAAGAACAGAGCAATATTTTCTGATGCACTGGTTGAACCGACCACATACTTCAATTTAAGATCAGTTTTCATACCATCGATTTCTTTATCGAGTACACCATCACTATCAGTATCTGACCAGCCAGCATCTACCAGTAGAGCCAGAGCTCCTTCGGTATCAAAGGCAATCATTTTAGATTCCTTATCGTAGTAAGACTTAAAATCACCTACTGGACCATTAATTCTGTCTCCTAAGCCATCAAATACACTTTCAATAATAGCATCGTAATCATATAACCTTGCTACTGCTTGTCTTACTTTTTTATCACTTAAAATTGGCGACTTCATATTTTGATACACCAGAAAAGCTGTATTGGAAGCATCGGTAACGAAGTTATATTCCTGGTTCAAAGATTCATTGGAAGACAAGGACACAAAATCCTTAGAATCCAAAGAAATGGCAACATCAAATTCTTTATTGGAAAACATTTGGATTGCAGTGGTTACATCACTTACTGGCTTTAATGAAAATGTATCTGGATAAGCTTTAAACCATGAGTTTTCTCCTTCAAATGCATTTCCCCACCAATTATTCTTCTTCACCATTGTAATCAACTCTCCCGGTTTCCATTCTGTTAGTTTATATGGTCCTGAACCATTCACGAAAGCAGGATCTGATGTAAATTTTTCACTAAAGTAAGCCTCTGACAATGCTGTTAAAGTAGCTTTTTCATCCTCAGCTATCTCACCTTTCATTAGATCAGAAAGCGTAAATTTTCCCAATACGCCATCAGCATCATATACCGATGACTGATGCACTGGCATTATCATATAAATTGCTTCCTCTGCAAGGATGAATTTCTTTGAAGATCGGATTGTAAACTTTTTAGGGTTGGCCTGATCAACTTCAAAGTCTTCTATAAAATCTAAATATGGTTTGTAGGGAGATGGTTTACTTATTGGATTAAAAAGCATCTTGTAAGAGTTAAGCACATCATTTGCTGTTATCTCACTTCCATCATCCCATTTGGCTTCTTGTCGAATCTCCATTGAATAACTAACTACTCCATCTTCTTCGCTTATCGTAGCTAAATCCTTTAAAAGTACGGGAACGATCTTTTGAGTTTCAAGATCATAAGTAGCTAGATATTGATTGATTGTTCTTAGTATTAGTAGTGAATATGCATCGAATGCAAAGGTTGGATTAAGCGTTCGAATATCAGCAGGGATGCGTACAACAACATTATTCCCGTTTCGATCATAAGTTTTTACCTCAGTCTCTTTTGTACAAGACTGAAAAACAAATAAAAATGCAAAGAACAAAACATATCTAACTGAGAGGATACCTTTCATTATTCTAAAATTAGGATTATTCAATACGATTAAATTTCTCATGGAGTTAAAGCAATATAAACATTAAATCTATTTGTTAGCACCATTCATTTTACATTTTAAAAAATTAACAATGCTTTAAAAGTTATTTTTTTTGAGCTTTTAAGTGAACTTCATAAACTCTTTGCTTGTAAAAACCTTTTAAGCATAGTAAAACAAAACTGTACATGAAAATATTAATAGCTGGCGGCTCAGGTCTTATTGGTAATGCCTTGAAAACTACGTTTATAGAAAAGGGGTATGAAGTAGGTATACTAAGTAGGAAAAAGAAAAAGCAAACTGGTTATTATTTTTGGGATCCAAGCAATAAGCTAATAGATAAGGAAGCGCTCAAGGATACAGATGTATTGATCAATTTGGCTGGAGCTACAATCTCTGAAGGAAGGTGGACGGGCAAAAAAAAGCGAATTCTGAAAGAAAGCAGAGTACTTACCACTAAATTTCTGGTTGACCAAGCCAAACAATATTGTGAGCAGTTAAAACTCTATATAGGCAGTTCTGCTGTAGGAATTTATAAAGATGGTGGAAATCAATTTTTAACCGAACAAGCAACTATTGACAATGACTTCATGTCTGATCTCGCTGTTGGGTGGGAAGCTGCACATCGTGAAATTGAGACTATGACTGGTGTTAGAAGTTCTATTCTTAGGATCGGAGTAGTATTGAGCCAGGAAGGAGGTGCATATCCTGTATTCAAGAAAAATATGATTCTTGGTATTTCCCCAAATTTTGGTTCCAAGCTTTATTATCCATTAGTACATATCAAAGATGTAGTTCGAGTATTCCAATGGCTAATAGATACCACACAGGCACGGGGAATCTACAATTTATCCTGTCCAACACCTACTCATCACCTGGAAGTATTTAAATGGATAGGGAAATACGGTAAAAAAGGTTTTATACCAGTACCCGCACCCAAGTTAATACTTCGGCTGGCGATGGGTGAACAATCAGAAATTGTACTTAGAAGTCTGAGGGTAATCCCTGAAAGACTACTAAAGGAAGGTTTTATTTTTAACTATGGAAAGGCTGAGTCGATCATTAAGGATCTGGAAAACACTAATCCTTAAAGACTTCAATTTGTGCGGAGCGGGTAACTAAGTCTGTAAATTTCCCCTCATAACGAGTAGCTCGAACGATATGATTATCAATCCAATGATAATTACCGCCTCTTGGTTTACCAAAAAGGATGCCATGATACTTAAACCCATGCTTATCTAACCAGGCTTCAGTAACAGGTCTGTGTTCCTCTGTTCTGGATGTAAAAAATGTAATCACATGACCTTCGTCGTACCACTTGTTTAATGTTTCTAATGCTTCGGGATACAAAGCTGCGGTAGCCATTCGCTCTGGCTCTTCATTCGGAATATCATCGCAGATCGTTCCATCAATATCGATTAGATAATTCTTAGTCTCACTGGGGAGGATTGGACTAAGATGATTTCCACTTTCATCTTTTACCTCCTTGAGATCATACTTTGGGTCTTTTTCCATAATTATTGTTTAAAAAGTTCAACCCAAAGTAAGCGCAAAAAGGTTCTTACACAAGCAAAAAAAAGCCTTGAATCAGTTAAATGACTTATAAATTATTTCCGGATCGATAGAAACCCCATTATGCCATATCTCGAAATGCAAATGCGGACCATCAGTTTTCTCCCCTGTATTTCCAATAATTGCAATTGCTTCACCTGCTTTTACAAGATCACCGACCTCTTTTAAAAGAGCAGAATTATGCTTGTAAACGGTAATTAGATTGTTGGCATGCTGAATAGCTATTGAAAAACCAAAATCCATATCCCAGCCTGAAGAAATAACGGTACCTCTTAGAACAGATAAGATCGGTGAATCCTTCGGAGCTATAAGATCTATCCCATAGTGCTTATTATTGATATTGTGCGGTGCACTGATTTCACCTTTTACAGGAGGACTAAAATAAATTTGGTCAATCGGTAAGCCTGCGTTATTGATGTTTGAAACCATCGCATTTTGAGTAACTCGTCTGGTTTCTTCCAATTCAACTTCCTGGCGTAACAAGGTATCTTCCTTATTTGGCATAACTAACTCAACCGTATCCTCTGAGATGTTTGCCGCTTCAGCAGCATCTTCCTCCGTCTCTACTTCCCCTACTAATATTTTCCTGAAACTCTCCGTGTAATTACGCTGAATCATAATGGAATCACTCAAATCTGCTAGCTCACGCTCTAAATCTCGGATTTCATTGTTTACATTAACGTCTCCATAACCTGGGATTAAACGCTTCAATGGTGTGAAAACAATAAAAAAGAGAATAAGGACAGATATAAGTACAGCAAGTGTACTTCCTATTAGGTAAAAGTTAAGTAGTGTCAGTTTATAACTTCCTATCTCCTCAAAAGTGTCGTTATTCATTACCACTAATCTGTAGGTATTCTTCAGACGTTCTCTCCACCTTTTGAGTTTGGGCTCCTTTTTTGCCATATTTTCGGGCTGCTTGATCTAATTATTTTCTGATAATCCAACAAAAAGAGTTTTTGTTGATTTAAATACAAATTTAAGGCATATTTTAACTTAAAATAAAATTTTCTTTTTAAGGTTATTATCATGTAATTTTGAGCGATTAAAGTTACACGTATTTAGGACTATGATGATATGAATAATCTTTGGGCTAATTCATTAAAAATCCTTGGAGTTCACATCATTAATAAAACAGCTTATTTTGGGAATTAACAGACTACAAATCTTTATCATCCTTGGGCTTTGCTCACTGATTCTTGCATGTTCGACAACGAAGAGCAAGGATGATGTATCTGCTATAGGAAAGTTGTACCACAACACCACTGCACAGTATAATGGCTACTTCAATGCGGATGTAATCCTTCAACAGAGTATAAAAAACCTTGAAACGCAGGTACAGGACAACTATCTGGATGTTCTTCCCATATATAAATATGCAGAAGCTGAAAACCCTTTAGCCGAGGGACCGAGTCTGGACAATGCGATTGAGAAAGTAACAGTAGTAGTTTCATTACACAAAGTAAGTGACTGGACGGATGACTGTTATTTGTTAATGGGGAAAGCCCAGTATCTAAAGAAAGATTACGAATCTTCGATGGAAACATTGGAATTCCTAGCTGATGAATACAGTCCTTCCGCAATGGAAAAACGTAAACGTGATGCCGAGACTGTAAAGAAAGGAAAGAAAAAAAATAGCTCCGCCAAAAAGAAGAAGAAAAAACGCAGAAAGAAAAAACGTAGAAGAAAACCATCAAGCAAAAAGAAAAAATCAAGTTCATCAAAAAAGAAATCAAGCTCCCCAAAAAAAGAGAATACAACTAAAGAGGATGAAACTGAATTAACAGGACCTATCGGAAATGTTACTTTAGGAAAAAGTATTGGGAATGTAGAAGAGGACAAAGAAACTAGCGGCTTAAAAAACCCTCCAGCTTATTTTGAGGGCCTTTACTGGCTAGCAAGAAACTATATTGATATAGCACGATATAGCGATGCAACCCGTCTTTTAGACCAACTAAGCAGAAGTAAATCCTGTCCGGATGATATTAAGAGGCTGATTCCTAACGTCATGGCTTATATGTACAATAAGAAGAAAGATTACAGTACTGCAATAAGCTACTTAGATCAATCTATAGAACTTGAAAAAGATAAATTTGAACGTGCACGTCTTTTATTTATCGCAGGTCAAATGAGCCGAAAAATAAACAATGAAAGACAGGCTAACCAATATTTTAAGCGTGTTGTAGATCTTCATCCAGAATATGAACTAGAGTTCAATGCAAGTATGCTTGCTGCTCAAACGAACTCCGGAACTTCTAAGGAAAGTATGATCAGAATGTTAGAAAACATGCTGAAAGAGGAAAAGAATGCCGAGTACAAAGATCAAATTTATTATGCTATAGCAGACATCTACCTCAAGAATAACGACAAAGCAAAAGGTATAGAAAACCTTGAATTGTCATTATCCTCTGAATCAAGAAACCCTGTGCAAACTGCAGAAACGAGCTATAGGCTAGCCATGCTGTATTATGAAAATCAGGATTATGTAGATGCAAAGACTTACCTAGACCAGACCCTAAGTGTATTACCTAGACAAGATGACCGATACAACAAGGTAAGGATCCTTTCGGAAAGCCTTGATGGAATTGCAAAGGCACTTCAGACTATTCAGCTTCAGGACAGCTTAATCAGGATTTCAACACTTTCTGAAGAAGAAAAAATCGAATTTGCCCAAAAGATCAAAGATGAAGAGGAAGCAAAAAGAATTGCATCCCTTAAGGGAGAAGCGAGGAGTCTTTCAAATGCAGTATTAATTGGTAAATCAGATTTCTTTGCTTACGACTCAAAAGCTGTGAAAAGAGGTTTAAGAGATTTCCAAAATAAATGGGGAGACAGACCTTTAGAAGATAACTGGAGACGTAAAGAAGCATTGGGTATTGGTCAATCCAATCTTTTTGATGATGATATGGTAAAGAATACCAAGGTCACAGAAGAGGAGGTAGAAGAAATATTTAAGTCTGTTCCAAAAACAGATAAAGAACTAGAATTGGCAAATCGAAAGATTGAAGAGGCGATGCTTGAACTTGGAAAACTCTATCGCTCTGATCTTAAGGAGCCCAATAAATCAATTGATATCCTCAAGAAATTATTGGATAGAGATCCTCAAGGAAATAAAATGCTTATTGAGTCTTATTACTTCATTTATTTGGCTTACCTAGATCTTGATGACAAGACAAATAGTAAGAAGTACTTTGACTTAATCATAGAAAAATTCCCGAATTCTCCTATTGCAGCATCCATTTCGGATCCAAACTTTGCGAATAAGAAGACAAAAGGGGAAATCGTAAATGATTACTATGAGGATTGTTATAAAGATTTCAAAAACGAGCAATACAATTCGGTATTGGATAAGATTGCAAAGGTCCCTTCCAAATTCGGAACGAAACATGAACACAATGCACGATTTGGCCTATTAAAAGCCTTTACGATTGGTAAGCTTGAAGGACGCGAAAAGTATATTCAAGAACTTGAAATGTTCCTGGTAAAATATCCAAATACCCCAGAGGAGAAACAAGTACGAGAATTATTGAGAATCCTTGGGGCTGAGGTCAAAGATGAAGCAGTTGCAGAAGGAGATGTTGATAAATATGTGGTTGAACCAACAAAAGTCCACTACATCATTCTGACCTTCGAGGATAAGAATATTAGTCTTACCTCTACTAGAAATGCAATTACTGACTTCAACGCCAATTACTTTGGAGCATCCAGATTAAGGTCTTCCAATATATCTTTAGGAGCAAATACAGACACTAAAGTTCCGATTATCGTTGTAAGAAGATTCAATGACAAGGACAAGGCTATGGAATATATTGATGCCTTGGACAAGAATGGTAAGGATAACATGGCTGGCATTAACTATAAAGCTTATGCCGTTTCCCAAAACAATTATCGAACAATTCTTAAGGATAAAATGATGGGCGCTTACCCCGAATTCTACGATAATAATTATTAATAAAAAAAGCCACTCAATATTGAGTGGCTTTTTTTATTTACTTAAATGAAAATGCCTGCATGGCACTATTATTATTAGTGACCAGAATCAATTTCTGCTTACCCTTAGTAAGCATTTTTACATCCTTTACATCACCTCCTGCACTAAATCCAGAACGTGTATAATCCAATTCTTTAAATTCTCCATTCCCTTCACCAATAAGAACCAATCCATTAGAGGCATCATTACGAGTGGTTTCTACTTCAGAGGAGTACAAATTACCTGCAATAATGATATCCTTAATACCATCATCATTAAAGTCAGCACACTCTATTCCATTTACTGCACTAATCTGTGCAAGTCTTGGAAGTTCTTTACGAATAAATTTTCCGTCATCATTTACTAAACAAATAGATGCAAAGGAATTCACGGTCAGGTGCAAGGCATTGTCTAGTTCATCACCATAGACTTCTCTAAGATCTGCATTGCCAAAATCTGTATAGGTTTTAAATTTTGTGGAAATAGATGGAATCTGCTCAGATGAACACTGTCTGCCGCGGACCGGAAAAAGTGTTCCATCATTAAAATACCCTAAGACAATATCCATTTTACCATTCTTATCAAAATCGTGCGCATAAACCTGGAAAGGTTCATCAGGACTGGCCTTATATTTATAATTCAATCCGTTATTTCCTAGTACAAGGTCTAAATCACCGTCATTATCCAGATCTTCGGATATTACTGATGACCACCAACCAGTATATTGATCAAATCCTAAATCAGTTGTTTTATCTATGAATTTAGAACCATCGTTTTCAAACAACATTATTGGCATCCATTCACCTGAAACCAAAAGATCGGTGTTTCCATCTCCATTATAATCCAACCAAGTGGCACAAGAAACCAATCCAGGTTCCAAAAGAGCAGGGGCAATATTAGCCGTAACATCCAGAAATTTGCCAGAATTATTTTGAAGGATGAAACTCCTAGGTGCAAATGGATATTTTGAAGGTGTAAGTCTTCCTCCAACAAATAGGTCAAGGTCACCATCATTATCATAATCACAAGCCTCAACTACTTTTCCGGACACATGCATATTTGCAGGGATTGCATCTTCAGACTTTGAAAAAACATTATTGCCTTCATTGATATAAAGTCGATCCTTATAGGCAATTGAATTTGCTTTATACTCATTGCCTCCACTGACCACATAAAGATCCTGATCTCCATCATTATCCGCATCAAAGAATAAGGCTCCCATATCTTCTTGCCTTCCATCTGCTACCCAAGGTCCGGGTATTGGTTCAAAAGAACCGTCTTTATTTTGGATAAATAATTGACCCGCCTGCTCGATTGCTCCACCAATGAAAAGATCTTCAAGTCCATCTCTATTGATATCCCCTACGGCAAGATGAGGTCCATGGTTTGAATTCTTATGAGGAAGTAAAACCTCTATACCAAAATCATCGAATATATTTTCTTTATGAGCAAAATTCAAGCCTATTTCAGTCCCACATTCTTTAAAGATGCCCTTATCTTTTATAGCTACATTTTCTATAGGATTACTATCCTCATATTTTAATTTGATGGTCTGATTAGAGGATACATTATCCATCATAATCACATTACCATCAGGCCATTGGACTTTTAATCTTGCCGCTTCTGTTGCTGTTCCCAATCCAAAATGAGCGACTTGCTCAACAGAAGACAAATAACCTCTTGTAGCTTGAATTTCAATAAACTGTTTACTACCATCCTGCATTACCAATTCAACAACAGCACCTGTATAAGGCCCATCTAATTGAACTTTGAGGAAATTGTTTTGATTACCCTTATTTCTAAAAACAGATGCCTTTGATTCAAGGTTATTTAATACCAAGTCCAAGAAACCATCATTATTGAGATCTGCATAGACAGCACCATTAGAAAAGTCTTCCTCAGCCAATCCCCATTTATGACTCACATTTTTAAACTTGAATTCCGGACTATTTTGAAAACAATAGTTTTTAATAGGAGTAGAAGGATAAGCTGTGTAAAACTCAACTGGGGTCATTGCCAGTACTTTCTTACCATTTACATTTTTCATTTTCACTTTAGAGTCCTTATATCTCACGTCTCTTAAAAAACCATTACTGATAAAGAGATCCTTAAATCCATCGTTATCAAAATCTGCAAACAAAGGAGCCCACGACCAATCTGTATTTGTTATACCTGAATAATTAGCTAAATCTGAAAAAGTACCATTTCCATTATTTCTTTGAAGTGCATTATACATGTACTGGTAATGTAATCCTTCTTTAACTGCTTGCCAGAATATATCAGGGTTCATTCCAGCCATTTGATTTTTCTGGCGTAAATTATCTTCTGCAACCATATCAACACTAATGATGTCAATAAGCCCATCATTATCATAATCAGCCATATCGCACCCCATACTAAAGAAGGAAGTGTGCTTCATCACCTGATGAATATTCTGTTTAAAGCTC
This sequence comes from Sphingobacteriales bacterium, assembly GCA_900299495.1. Lineage (GTDB taxonomy): Bacteria > Bacteroidota > Bacteroidia > Chitinophagales > Saprospiraceae > AM-2324. The sequence goes on along the minus strand of OMKD01000099.1, from coordinate 6,561 downwards.
CCATCTCCTTGATTGATATAGAAGAATTCGTGCTCAAAGAAATCATTGGAAACATAGATATCCGGATATCCGTCCTGATTGAAGTCTGACACTGCAATACCAAGGCCAAATCCATATTTATCAGATTCCAATCCTGCTTTCGCTGAAACATCAACGAAAACACCATCCTGATTTTCATATAAACGGTCACTATACAAACCTCTCTTATCTAAATAATTTCTTGGTCTTTTCTCATCGAATGACCCAGGATGATTGACCACATAGACGTCAAGGTCACCATCTAAATCGAAATCAAAAAATGCTGCCTGGGTAGAATGTCCCTGATCCGCAAGTCCCAACTCTTTTGCCATATTTTTAAAAGAGCCATCACCCTGATTGATATAAAAAGCATTTGCGCGTTGAATATTCGGTAAATCACCTCCTCGACAAACATAAATATCCATCAGATTATCCCTGTTGATATCTACAACAGTTACCCCTGTAGACCAAAAGTCAGAAGATTTTGATATTCCACTAGTATTACTAACATCTTCGAATTTGAAGTCACCCTTGTTAAGGTATAATCGATCAGAAACTTTATTTCCACAAAAGAAAAGGTCACTAAGCCCATCGTTATTAAAATCACCTACAGCAACACCAGCCCCATTAATGGTATATTCATAATTAACATACTCCGCTTGTTCTTCCAGGGTTAGATTATTTTCAAAATCAATGCCGGTATATGATGCATCCAATTTTTCGAATAATTTTTGAGATTTCGGTAAATTTTCCTCTACTGATTCTGATGAACAGGAATGTATTAGAAGTACTCCAATTGCTAATAGTAGATAGATCAACTTCAGCATGGTCATTTTTTTGATTTATAATGAGACTTAAAATAGCAGCTTAACGGATAAAAAAAAAGTAATCCTATTGCATAGGATTACTTTTTATTAAAAACATTGTAAAATGTAATGCGGATAATTTACTCAGCTACCACTTCGAAAGCAACCTCTGCGATAACTTCCGGGTGTAATCTTACATTTGCTTTATAAGTACCAAGTTCTTTAACGTCCTCAGCGATTTCAACTTTTGAACGGATAACTTCTACTTCGCACTGCTCTTTAAGAGCTTGTGCAATTGAAGTATTCGTTACTGAACCGAAAATCTTACCTGAAGTACCCGCTTTAGCACCGATACGAAGAGTAACATCTTTGATCTTGTCAGCTACAGCTTGGAATTCTCCAATCTGTGCAGCAAGCTCTTCAGCATGCTTCTGCTTTAATTCGTCTAGTTTAGCTAGGTTAGCTTGATTAGCAATAACCGCTTTCTTTGTAGGGATAAGGAAGTTCCTTGCGAAACCGTCTTTAACAGTAACTACCTCATACTTTTCCCCTACCTTATCTATATCTTGTAGCAAAATGATATTCATTGCTTAAGAATTTTAATATTAGGAATTGAATTAAACCTTATGATTACTTAAGGTTATCCGTTACGTATGGTAACATTGCCAGGTGACGAGCTCTTTTCACAGCAGTAGCCACTTTACGTTGGTACTTTAGAGAGTTACCAGTAATTCTTCTTGGAAGAAGCTTACCTTGCTCGTTCACAAACTGCATTAAGAACTGCTCATCCTTATAATCGATGTACTTGATTCCGTACTTACGGAAACGACAGTACTTTTTGCGCTTATCTCCTATGTTAGGATTTGATAAAAACTTAATATCGTCTCTAGAAGCCATTTTTTATTTCTTTTTAAGTTAAAAGGTTAGTACTTATGCTTTTTTTGCTTCAGCACCTTTTTCCTCAGAATCCTCAGACTTAGATTCTTCTTTTTTCTTTCCAATAAGACCGTTACGCTTGTCTTCATTGTACTTAACACCATACTTGTCCAAACGTACAGTAAGGAAACGCATGATACGCTCATCACGACGAAGTGATAATTCAATTTTCTCAATGATCTCGCCGTTCACAGCCTGAAATTCTGCACAGAAATATGCACCATTGGTGCGCTTCTTAATTGGATATGCCAATGAACGAATTCCCATGTCGCCGAAGTGTACCATTTTACACCCCTCACCTTCTAAAGCATCAACATAGGTCTTCGCTGTCGCCTGAATCTCATCGCCCGACAGCACTGGATCTACGATGAAAGTAATTTCGTACTGATTCATAATCAGACACCTATTTTAAATGTTAATAAAACACTATGTGCGTTCACATAGCAAATAAATTGGTCGCAAAGATAGATAAAAAACTAAGAACCAACAAACTTCTTTATAAAAAAGAAAGGGACCTGAAATCAGATCCCTAATCCTTTAATATCATTAATAACGTACTAATTCAATTTTACTTCGAAGAAGTCTTCTCTGAAGCCAATGAAGCAGCAAAATATTCACGATTTACACGTGCAATATTCTTAACTGAAATCTCCTTCGGACATTCAGCCTCACATGCTGTAACATTTGAACATGCACCGAAACCTTCTACATCCATTTGATTTACCATGTTCAACACACGCTGAGAAGCTTCAACCTCACCTTGAGGCATCATGTTCAGGTGTGAGATCTTCGCAGAAGTAAACAACATTGCTGATGCATTTGGACATGCAGCCACACAAGCTCCACAACCAATACAAGTAGCTGCATCGAATGCTTCAGAAGCCAGGTCTTTCTCAATTGGAATTGCATTACCATCCTGAGCCTGACCAGTATTCACAGAGATATAACCTCCAGACTGAATAATACGGTCAAAAGAAGAACGATCCACTACCAAATCCTTGATCACTGGGAAAGAATTTGAACGGAAAGGCTCAATTGTAATCGTCTCTCCATCATTGAAGTGACGCATATGCAATTGACAAGTCGTTGTACCTTTCATTGGTCCGTGCGGATGACCATTAATAACCATAGAACAAGTACCACAGATACCCTCTCTACAATCATGCTCAAACGAAACCGGTTCTTTTTGTTCTGCAATTAACTGCTCATTAAGGACATCAAGCATTTCAAGGAATGACATATGCTCATTTGCCTCTACAGTATATGTTTCAAACTTTCCGCCGGTCGCAGCGCCTTTCTGACGCCATACTTTTAGATTAAGTTTCATAATTTCTTTTTTTTCAGGTCAAGTGACCCAAATGATATATATAATTGCCTGATGTTACTTGTATGAACGAGTTTTCAACTCTACATTATCGAACTTCAGCTCCTCTTTATGAAGAACAGGATCTTTTGTTACATCTGTCCATTCCCATGCAGAAACATAAGTATAATCCTTATCATTTCTCATCGCCTCACCCTCTGGTGTACGATACTCTTCACGGAAGTGACCACCACATGATTCGTTTCTGTCCAACGCATCAACAATCATAAGCTCTCCAAGTTCAAGGAAATCTGCAACTCGTGCAGCTTTCTCTAGCTCTGGATTATACTCATTAAGGTCACCAGGAACGAATACATCTGAATAGAACTCAGCTCTCAAGTCCTGAATCATCTTTCTCGCTTTAGTCAATCCTTCCTCTGAGCGAGACATACCACAGTATTCCCACATGATCTTACCTAGGCGACGGTGGAAACTCTCAACAGATTGCTTCCCTTTAATGTTCATGAACTGAGCAAGTCTTTCTTTAACTGCTTTTTCTGCTGCTTCGAATTCAGGAAGCTGATCATCGATCTTCGGTGTACGAATCTCTCCACTTAGGAATTGTCCTATTGTGTAAGGAAGTACGAAATATCCATCAGCAAGTCCCTGCATCAATGCAGAAGCTCCAAGTCTGTTTGCTCCGTGATCAGAGAAGTTAGCCTCTCCAACTGCAAATAGTCCAGGAATATTTGTTTCCAAATTATAATCTACCCAAAGTCCACCCATTGTATAGTGTACTGCAGGGAAAATCATCATCGGTGTTTTATAAGGATTCTCACCGGTGATCTTTGCATACATTTCAAAAAGGTTACCGTATTTAGCTTCAACCACCTTTTCTCCTAGTTCGAGAATCTCAGCATCCGATGGGCTTACCATACCTTTTGAGTGTGCCTCTGATTTTCCATAACGCATGATTGCGGAAGCAAAATCAAGGTATACAGCAAGACCAGTAGCGTTTACTCCGTGACCTTCGTCACAAGCAACCTTTGCTGCACGGGATGCAACATCACGTGGTACCAGGTTACCGAATGCAGGATATCTGCGCTCTAAGTAATAATCTCTATCTTCTTCAGCAATATCCGTAGGCTTTAGTCGGCCCTCACGAATTGCCATTACATCTTCTTTCTTAGCAGGAACCCATACACGACCATCATTTCTTAATGACTCCGACATCAATGTAAGTTTAGACTGATACTCACCTGATACAGGAATACACGTTGGGTGAATCTGTGTAAAACAAGGGTTAGCCATCAAAGCTCCACGCTTGGTAGCTCTCCAGGCTGCTGTTACGTTGGAATTCATCGCGTTTGTAGATAGATAGAATACGTTACCGTATCCACCTGTTCCAAGAACCACTGCATGTGCAGCGTGACGCTCGATCTCACCTGTAACCAAATTTCTAGTGATGATACCTCTTGCCTTTCCATCTACTTTAACTACATCCAACATCTCATGTCTGTTGTACATAGTCACATTACCCATAGAAATTTGTCTGGAAAGTGATTGGTATGCACCGATCAATAGCTGCTGTCCGGTCTGACCTCTTGCGTAGAATGTTCTACTCACCTGTACCCCACCGAAAGAACGGTTAGCCAAAAGACCTCCGTACTCACGAGCAAATGGTACACCTTGTGCAACTGCCTGATCAATAATATTTCTACTTACCTCAGCCAAACGGTGCACGTTAGCCTCTCTTGAGCGGTAATCACCACCTTTGATCGTATCGTAGAATAGTCTGTATACAGAGTCACCATCATTCTGATAGTTCTTCGCTGCATTGATACCTCCCTGTGCTGCAATAGAGTGTGCTCTTCTTGGACTATCATGGAATGTAAAACACTTCACATTATAACCAAGCTCACCTAAAGTAGCAGCTGCAGAAGCACCCGCAAGACCTGAACCCACAACGATGACTTCGATTCTTCTTTTGTTATTTGGAGCAACCAAGTTCATGGTTCCTCTATATTGTGTCCACTTTTCGGATAATCCTCCAGCAGGTACTTTACCGTCAAGTTTCATATTATTCTAAGTTTATTATTTTAAAAATTTATTCAAGGTCAAATTCCTAATGCCCGAATTATTTTACGAACATGTAATAGAGAGGAATTAAAGCGAACAGAGCAGGGATAATAATAGCGAACCCTTTTCCTAGCGCCTTGATAAACGGAGTATATTTCTTGTGATTCAAGCCAAGCGTTTGGAACGCAGACTGAAAACCATGTAGTAAGTGGAATGAAAGTCCGATCATCGCAATTACGTAGAATATCACTATCCACTCAACTGCAAATGAAGCTTCTACCTTTTCGTAAAGATTCTGTACTTCCAATTCAAAACTATCATATTTCACCATTGAAGTCTGACCTGATTTCATTTTCCACCAGAAATCACCCATGTGAATCCCAAGGAAAACCAAGATTAAACTTCCTAATAAAGCCATCTGCCTTGCAGCAAATGAATTTGTACCTGTAGTACGTGTAACTGTAACTGCATATCTGGAACTTCTTGCTTTTCTGTTCTGAATTGCAAGAATAATACCTTGTATTGCATGAAGAATAATGAAGAAGTAGGTACCATATGACACGGCCTTAATTAGAGGGTTGTGTGTCATCATGTAAGCGTAGATATTGAAGGCTTCACCTCCATCATCAAGTAGCAACTGCAAGTTTCCGGCCAAGTGTACAACTAAGAACAGGCATAAAAATAATCCTGTTAAACTCATTATTAGCTTCTTACCAATAGAAGATGTTAAAAAGCGAACAAACCAATTCATGTGTATTGTTTTATCTTTTAGTTAAACTACGCAAATGTAAGCATAATGTATCAAGTCGCTAGGTTTAATTAAACATGTAATTACTAATTTCCTTATTTAGAATGATTACAAATTAAGAATCTTCAAAAATCACTTTCGTTAATACAGATTAATCTATTTCAAACTATTATAACTACCTTTGTTTTCAATATTTTAATGATTTAAAAACAAAAGATGCGATCATTGACCATAGATGAAAGTTTTGAAGGATTCCTAGAGTTTTTTCCTGAAGAAAAGTTGCCTTTATCATTTACAGACGAAAATGTTATTGCCTTTAGCACCAATAACAGACCCTTATCTATTCCTATGATCCAGCGATTTATACTTCCTATAGAATCGGGAATTGATGACCTTACAGAATTCATCCCTTGTGCCAAAATCCCAAACACATCTAACTTCAAAGCTGTTATATATTGGAGAGGAGGTGTAATGGACTATCAATATGTACTTGCAACTTACACCAACAATGGTGATATCATTGACAAAAAAGTAATCGGAGGAACTTTTTACGATGGTAAAATATTAACCAAATCGGTATCTATAATGAAAGAAGACTGGACCATACAAGTTCTTACCGGACAGTCTGAAGACATAAACACGCTCACCTATGATGCCGCAAATAGTAAAGC